>JBEAPS010000319.1:0-4784 GCA_041164285.1 Pseudomonadota bacterium | reverse complement strand
CAACTGGTTTCAAGGAAGAGCAAGTCACGTTCGCGGCACTGGAGGCCAACCCATGGCCCGCGTATTCAAGTCCTCTGCCACCCGCCCAATTCAAACTGGATATGAGAGACCTTTACCCGTTGCGCGGAAACGAAATGGGCTACGTAACTCTTTCAAACGTTGAAACGAGCCATATTCAGGGCGCACTCAAAAGAACGGGCGCAAACACAGACGTTGCCATTCAGGGTGATGGTTTTTTTGCAGTCAGCACGCCATTCGGAGAACGCTATACACGTGATGGTAGCTTCGCGCTGACGAGTGATGGAACCCTCATTAACAAGAATGGAGCAACGGTGCTTGGTGAACGCGGAAGCATAACTGGACTCACTGAAGGTCAGATGAAAATTCTTGCAACTGGCGAGGTTTATGAAGGCGAAAAGTTCATAGATAAAATAAAAACCGTTGCCTTTTCCGACCAGAAACTATTACAAAGATTGGGCGACAACATGTTTGTGCACGACGGTGCGCCAGAAAACATGATCACACCTACGGGTGAGCTCACGCAAGGGTTTCTCGAGGGAAGCAACGTCAACCCAATGAAAAACATGACCAGTATGATCATTGCCCACCGAACCTACGAAGCTTTACAAAAAGCGGTAAAGGCGTATGACAACACCATGCAGCTCGCTGCCCAAAAGGTGGGGGAAGTGAGCTAATCACTTTCTTGGAGTTTTTAAATGCAGCATAACACCATTCAAACAGACACAGCTCCAAAGGCCATTGGGCCCTACTCGCAAGCCACAGTTCTTGAGAAAATGATCTTTTGCTCAGGGCAGATCCCACTTAATCCAGAAACAATGGAAGTGGTTGGAAGTGATGCGAGAGCTCAAACCGAGCAGGTTTTGAGAAATCTGAGTGAAGTTCTAAAGAGTGCTGGTTCAGACCTCAGCAGCGTTTTAAAGACAACGGTGTTTTTAAAAAATTTCGATGATTTTCAGGCTATGAATGCAGTCTATGAGACATTCTTCACGACAACTAAACCTTCGCGCTCAACTGTTGAAGTTGCGCGGCTTCCGAAGGATGTGCTCGTAGAAATTGAGTGCATCGCGTACCAGAAATAAATGTAAATTCATTTCAAATGCGCATCGCTGAGGAAAGTCTCTAGATGCTGGATCACTTCATCGGGAGCCTCTGTAGGAAAGTCGTGTCCATAGTTTTCTAGTAAAACCAATTGACCGAACTTTGCACTTTCCCAAAGTTTGACAGTATTTTGCCATGGAACCAGAGAGTCTCCTTTGGATGCCATGAACAGTATTGGTATGTCCAATTTTGCAATTGAGGCTTTGCCTTGAAAAAGCGCGGCAGCAAAAAGCTGTCTCAGCACGGGAATATGACTGAACCCTTCCTGTCTCCAAAGATCATCCCATGCTTTCGGAAGTTCAGGGCGCTGTTTCAATGTTGCGCTCGATACCAAGTAAGGGGCAAGTTCGGCATTTGAAGGTGTCTTTTTTCGTAACGACCAAAGCAGCCTCATGAGTGCCTTGGGGTAAATTCGAGCCTGACCATGACCCAGCGATGATGATGCAAAAACCGCAAGACGATTGACTCGCTCTGAGGATGCCGCAACCTCAACTGCTACCATGCCTCCAAGACTGATTCCGACCAAATCAACTCGCGCGAGTCCCAAAAGCTGCAAGGTATAGGTAACATCACGCGCGAAATCAGTAATCCGAGCCCTCCCGAATGTGGAGCGGGATAACCCGGTTCCTAAAAGGTCAATGCAGATGACCTCCCGGTGCTGAGCTAATTTTTCGGTGAACTCCAGCCAAAAACCTGACGATCGACCCAAACCTCGCAATAGAACTACTGGGAAATTTGGTGCCGGTCCCTCTCCACGAAAGCGAAATATACGGTAACCTAGTTTTATCGGTTCACTCATGAACTTGCTCCCACAAATCTCACTCAACTCGCTCTGCCAAGGAGTATAATTGATGCGAGCCAAACGACGTACCTTTAGAGCTTATTTAGTTGAGCCATTTAAACAAATTCGATTTGGTCTGCACGTCGTTTTTGTTTCGCTCTTATTTTCCGCATTATTTGCTTACGTATTCTTGTGGGCTTTCCTTCAACAATACCAGCAAGTCTTTGAATGGTTCAGCGTCATTGAGGCCGAGAGCAAGGCAGCTATGCTCGACAATGAAGTTTTCATACGAAACGGATACATTCTTGCGGCAACGATCCTCGCATTTGTCATCACGACACTGTACGTCGTTGTTCGACGAACCCATCGCATGTACGGCCCAATGATTTCAATGATGCGATTTGTCGCTGAGCTGAAAAAAGGCAATTACGCGGTTAGAATTCACATTCGCGAACGTGATGACTTTCATAACTTTGTCGCAGAACTCAATGCGCTCGCCGAAACGCTTCAAGCAAGACATGGTGTTCCCGCCATTTCGAACGGAGAACAAGGAATGGATGGCTTGGATAAACGACTCGACAGTATTGAAGACGGTGTCGTGATTATAGGCGACTCTAAAGTGGGCGAAGAAATGACGGAAGATTCTCCGAAAGCATCATAAAGTTTTTTATTCGTTTGAAAACCTAAGCTCGCCATGAAACGAAGCTGGTGCTTTGTCGGCGAAGCGAAAGCTCAAAATCTTTTTCTCCAGACACGTCTCGATCCATTTGTCAGACAGCCCTGATTGTCCAATCTTAATTTTTTTAAGAGTAACACTGTCTGCACCTTTCAAAACTGTAAACCTAAGTTCACCATCCAGACTGACCAATGGATCAGTTTCCTCACGGGCGGTAAGACATGTTGCCGAAGCACGGCTTGCAACACCTCGAAACTCTGCAGCAGCTGGTTTCACTTTCAAAAGATCGTCTTCGTCACTCGTTGACGTTCTGATAATAGTATTGACCTTTAGCCCTCGGCTTCGAGTCAAACGTTCCAAAGTATAAGCATTGTAGACACGCGAGCTACCCAAAAGCTCTTGTGCATTCTTTAGATCAAAACTTCGTTTCAAAAAAGTTTCGAGTACGTGCACTTTGAGTTTATCCTTGTGCTTATCTGTATTTTTAATTTCAAAATGCCCGAGGAATAAAATGCTTTTTTGAGCTACAGACTCCTCTGAGCGAAAATAATCATTTTGGCTTCTCAGTTCATCATTGCGCCTCTCTAGACTTGCAATTCTAATTATGAGCGGACGCTGTATTTCTCTTTCTTTTATGGTTTCAAGCGTCCAACGATAAGTATCTGGGGGAAGTGAAAAATAAGACTTTAATAGGTCGCTAGGAGCCTTCAGCCACTCTGTTTGAAGATCAGGTTCAAAAGTATTTTTCTCTGAAATCATGGATGACTTGATCATCCAGTCTCCCCTTGGAAGCAAAAAATTATAGGCGAGTGAGCGCTTAACCTTGCACTCTACCGCATTCGAACTGACTGGAAATTGAGTCAGATATTCTCTCTCTTCATCAACCTTTTTCCATACGAGTTTCAAACTCCCGCTTACGCTACAAGGCGTATCAATGATAAAACCCACCTGCACGTGATTACTCTGCGATTGAGATGACTGTCCTAAATGATCGGTCAATTGTGATCGAAGAATTGGAAAGTCAGTGGATGCTGCGAGAATTGAACTTGAGTCTACCGGAAAGGCCTTTGCTGTTTGTTCAGCAACGAGATCCACTGGAACAACATTGTGATCAAGGCTCTCAGATTCACTTTGTAGATTAACACCCTGCACTGACTGACTCAACGAAGTTGTCTGCACGACACGAGAAAGAGCGGCAATCTTGCCTTCCTGAACAGAAATCATGAGAGGCTTGGAAGCACTCAATTGGAATGGATTCACGAGTGGCATATCAACTTGTGTGCCGCTTTTGGAGCTGCCGTGCCCAATCTCAGAACGAATAGACAGTACTGTGTATTCGCCACTGCTCATTGCTATAAATCGCGGTAAATAAAACAGTTCATCTTGCTGAGTTTTGCCCTGCTCTAGGATGAGCTTTTGCTCCCCGGAAGAGTTATTCCTGCGAAGTGAGATGAGTGTCTCAGCCTTTGTCAGATTGTTTATAAAAACGACGCGAGGATCCTTAACAAATAGGCTATCAATAGGAGTTAGGCCTGAATTTGACTTTGGCTGAATGAGTTGTGGCCTCCAGACGAACGGAAACCACAACAAACCTTGGTGAGCCTCTGGTCGAGTCGGAGATGCTGAACCGTAAAAGAGCAACGCAGGCTCAGTGTTATCGATCGATGAAATTGATTCTTGTTGATTCGTTGCTTTATTTTGCGACGGAGCTGACACACATGATGCTGCAAAGCTCAATAAAATAGCAGTCATGAGGCGTAAAGGTGTCTGCGTTTTTGTGCGACTTGTTGACCAAATTAAATTGTCTGCCATATTTCCGCTCTCCCAAATTTCACCGTGCAAGACTATGATTATAACTCATACACCGGAGAGTGAAAACCATGGCCATGACAGTCGGCTCAAAGCGCGTCCTCGTCTATCACCCGATGAAAGGCTGGTGTGTTGAGCCATGCATCATACAAATTGAGGGTGCTACTATCAAATCGATGCGTATGAGTCCTAATGCCGAACAGATCACAGCTGCCTCCCACTGGTACGGAGATGATCTTATTACGCCCGGCTTTGTGGACTCACATACGCATCTCGCACTTGGATTTTTGCGAGGTAGACTTCAATCCGAAAGTATCGGTGGAAACCTGGTCGAGGATTGAAGTCTACCTCGAAGAAAAGATCACTGCTGCAGATGTCAGTGCGTTTACTCGAATGGGC
>JBEAPS010000318.1:0-4446 GCA_041164285.1 Pseudomonadota bacterium | reverse complement strand
AATACCGGATCCCATTCCGAACTCCGAAGTCAAGCCCGCCTGCGGCAATGGTACTGCAGTTTTAACTGTGGGAGAGTAGCTCGGTGCAGCCTTTATTTTTAAGCCCCTGAAGGAGTAATCCATCAGGGGCTTTCTTTTTTTGAGTTCTTAACAACTGTAATAAAGTAGAGTTAGGGTCGATTACTTTCTTAAATACCCGAGGAACGCTTGGTATTGTTTATCCAATGCCGCTTGCGGATTATGTGAAGCGATCGCTGTGGTGTCACTATCCGTGGTTATTTCTCCAGTTGAGGCGCTCTGAACAATGTTTTCGTTTAGGTTTGACATTCCTCAGCCGACCGACACAAAAAGAAGGCTAATCAAGGAAAGGGTAATTTCAATTGACTTTTTCATGAGACCCTTAATTAAAGTGAAATAACTCGGGGTCTTCGGTTTTATTGTGATGTTCTAAGTGTAGCTCTCAAGATCTTGTGTGATTTAAGTGAATTAGGTGGCTATTCGGGGCGAATTCAATTGTAATTAGAGCTCCACAAAACTTCGCGTATGTTCAACTTCTGTTGAAATTCAATGGGTCAAAACCTTCTTAAATTATTGCAGATAAAAAAAACATTTCAGTGACTCCATCAACACTCCGATCCGGAGGCATCATGTGGGGGCTGTGTTGTGAAGATAATTTATAGACCAGCATTTGTGATCGTGGGGCTAGTAGTCGTGGTCTCGATTTATCGAAACAGCGATAAAAGTGGAGGTGAGCCTAATACCTCGGACCAGCCTCACAGCAACTCTGAATTAGGCGTAAATGCTCAAACTGAGGCCCGAAGCATTTCGCAAAGCGGCAAACAGAAAAGTTCAGACTTTATTCAGTTCTCCCGGCGGCCAGAGTTGGTTCGAGACCGAGACTTGGGTCGAAGGCAAGGTCCCGCGGTTTCTAAGCAGCAGCGCGGAGTCGTCAAGCAAATTGAAAAAGATGGAAATATCTTTCAGTGGATTGCTCGGCCGGGTTTCGTCCCGGTGATGCGAAAGTTCAAAGCTGGAAATGAAGAAAATAATGCAAGTGAATGGTTGGCCGACAGCTTGATATTAACCACAAGAGCTTCGCAATCATCTGAAGAATTAGCTTCAAGCCTTTCAGAGTTTGGCGTGCAAGATGCAGAGCCTCTTGATGTTCGGGGAAGGCAATGGAGAGTCTCAATATCTCCAACATCAATGGAAGACTTTTTTAGGATCTCACAACAAGTGTCAACTTCTCCATTGATAGACTCAGTTGGTAATAACTTTATTTTGAAGGTTGGAGCATTTCCAAATGACCCGCTGATTCCGATGCAGTACGGGTTTGGACCAGCAGACTCAACTGCATTCGTGCTGGGTCAGTCTGGTTACGCAGTGACACAACAGAGTCCTGAAGCAAATCTCAGAGCAGATCTCGCATGGGAGTCAAAGCGGGACTGTTCAACCATTAGTGTTGGTGTCATCGACTCTGGAATTGACGCCAATTACCCAGATTTGAACCAAAACCTCGATTTGGCAAATTCTCGTAACTTTGTACCTGATGCCCTATTGAATGACGACTGCTCGCAGAATTCCGTTGCTATTCCAAATGGTGGCAATTCTATCGCCCCAGCTAAGTACGTTGACGAAAATGGACATGGCACTCACGTTGCAGGAACCATCGGAGCACTCGGAAATAATGGAGTTGGTGTATCGGGAGTTTGCTGGAATGCGAAAATTATTACAATCCGGACAATGAATAGATGTGGCCGTGGTTCGTCGGCTTCAATAATTTCGGGAATCAATTACGCTGCCGAAAATAAAATTCGGGTTGTCAATATGTCACTCGGTGGAGACGTGAGTGAGTTTGTTTTATCTCCGAACTCCGCGGAGTATCGGTCGATTGCTGCTGTTGGTGCTGCCGGTGGTCTTGTGATTGCCGCTGCTGGAAATGAATCTACGGATAATTCAGTTGCCTTTAAATTTCCTGCGTCAATAAACCACCCTGCTTTAGTCTCTGTGGCTTCTCACAATGCACTTAACCAGATATCTGAATTCTCCAATTTTAGTGCAAACAATGTCCACATCGCTGCACCAGGGGAAGGTATCGTATCTACAATCCCCCTTGCAGTGCGTTCGGGACTCGCACAGCTCATAAACAATTCAGATGTTGCAAATTTGCCTGCAGCTGAAAAGTTTAAAGAGGCTGCAATGACATTTCCTCAACGAGGGTATGATCTTAAAGATGGAACAAGCATGGCCGCACCTCATGTGGCCGGCGTTGCTGCGCTCGTATGGAGCATGGATCCCACGAGATCCAACCTAGAAGTTAAGGAGCTGTTGTATGAGACTGCCGATAAGGTTCAGGAATTTCAGTCTCGAGTGGTTGAAGGACGGAGAGTCAACCTGGGGCGAGCTTTGAGTGCAGCAGAGGGGCTTTCGGTAAGGCTTAGAGCTGAAGCTGGCGGTGGACGAGTGTCTGCAAGTGTGGCGTCGTCTGAGCCTATTTATGTTCGGCTTGACGGAGAGCAAGTGATTCGATTTTCGGAAGGTGAGTTGTACTTAGGTAGTGAAAAAGTCGGTCAATGTTCAGCTTTTGATGGTACATGTGTTGGCAGAATTTCAAATTCGCTAAATCAAACATCGAGCGACGTGCTTTCAGTAAAAAAGGGTTCGCAGACGATTTCTGTCGGTATAGTTCGAGTTATTCCGTTGTCTGATGGTAATGGCGTATTTAAGTCTGGTAACGCTAACTTTTCATGCCGTCTATTGGAACAAGGAAAAGTGGTCGCATCATTCAAAGCAGCGTCTGACGAGGCGTGTTCGAACGTTTGCAGGGTACTTTCGTCGAAAGTGCTTGATGGATCTAGCGTTTGCAGCTTCGCTGGCAAAACTGAAAACATTAATGCGGGAGCCTGCAATGTACCAGTCGAGTAGAAAGCCAGTTTTGCGGGTATTCTCTGGTTTGTTTGTGACCCTATTGGCGCTTGTTGGCGTTGCGGCTTGCTCTGCAGGTAAACCGATTTCATTGCCTGTAAAACTGCAAGCAAGCAAGCCCATTGAGAGTCTGAATCAGCAGTCTACGAGAGATGCAGAAAGCGTTTCAGCATCTGCTGCACCAGAAGTGCTCGATGATAATACACCCCAGCCCTCGGAGCTTGTTGGGCAAGCACTGATCGCACTGAGCACACTCCCCTCTGAGCAGGTTTCCCGCTTGACGTTGGAAAATCTGGCGGATGTGGCAGTCAGAGGGAGATGCGGCTTCATTGCAGCTTCGAGTGAGCTTGAACTTGTACTCAAGGATTCATCATTTACCCTTGAGGCGCCAGTAGTTCGCTACGCATTGCCGTCACCAGCAAACGAATCGCTTTCCTTCGCAGATTGCAGGTGTCTTGTCTCAGAAAGCGAAGAGAAACTTGGCGTTTCGCTTTTGCCGGTGAGCACTTTTTGATTCGATAAATCAATCCAGTTCCGGACAGTTCAGTGGGTTTGTATCTTTCAAGTTTCCAACGCGGACTCCCGCTTGAACAAGTCGCAGTCGAATTGTGGCCAATACGCTCGGCGGAAGCTCCTTCTCTCGAGAAAGAATCCAAATGGGTGCGTTTCCTGGGCTGACAATGACAGCGTACTCATAGTTTTCGCCGAACTCAGTGATCACATAGTTGACTCGTCCGAATGAAATTGGCGAGAAACTCACAGATAAGCGACTCGGATATGAAGGATCAATAATCGTGGCCTGACCTTGAATACTCGATATTTTGCCTTGATCATTAACACATGTGTTTTCAACGCTGATTGTTTGTTCGTCGACCAATGAATATTCAGCTTTTGCGCATTTGCATCCTCGCTGAAAAAATGGGTTGGTACTTTGAATTTGGTACCATGTTCCTAAATATCTTTCAGGTTCGAAGTTCTGCGCTCCGTCAAGATTGATTGCAAGAGCGAAACTTGAAAAAGTTATTGATGCTAAAGACACTAGAATTTGTGGCAACATGATGACCTCCCGATGGTAGAGCTCGAATACAACTTAATACCGCGATAGACAATGAAATTCTTTGTAATGCATTCAAGTACATGCTATCCGGAACCAATGTATGATCAATGGAATGTTCTTGTGGTGGCGTAATATGGAATTTCGGTTAAGGAACTGGGTATCTGCATTTTTTTGTATAATTCTGAGTGCCTGTTCAGACTTTTCGGATTATTTGAGTGCCCCACAGTCATCGCAGAATTATCCTAAACTCGATACATATAAAATTCATTGCAACGCGGGTGGTAGATCTGACTACGCGACTGTGGTGCAGGATTCAGCCGTGAAGTCGATTCCTCGTAGCAAGTATGTTCGTCCGCTCGAGCACTTTCTCATAACAAGCAAAATGAAATGTCGATTTGGATCATTTCACAATGGAATAGATTTAGCAGGTATCACCGGTGCCTCAATTTTCGCAATCGCTGACG
>JBEAPS010000317.1:0-2559 GCA_041164285.1 Pseudomonadota bacterium | reverse complement strand
TGAGGTGTTGTCACTCTCAGAAACATCAAACCCGTTACGGTCCCATGCGTCCAACGTTTTGCCTTCTCCCCAGAGTCTGGTTCTTTTGGGCGGGGCAATGGGTGGCTGGTGTGGTGAAATGTCCATGGCCGTCAGCGTTGTTTGAATGGTTGGAGAGTCGCACACGACAGCGACCAGCCTCATGCGTGATTTGCACTTGCCGCATTGCAGGACGGACAGAATCCTCGCCCTTTGCAGGAGAAAGCATACAAAATATCCGTCTAACAGCCAGCACAATGCACTCGTCCAAAACCATAAGACAAGATTCCGCAGCGCAGAAAATTTTCAAACTCTTCGTTGATGTATCGCGGCAGAGCTCGCCACCAAGGATAGTGTCGTATCCTCGCATGACGCACACCGCTCATGATGAATTGCAGCTTCGGCCATCCGTCGTGCACCGGCAACAAATTCTGGCGCAGTACCGCTCTTTGGTTCGCAAATTTGCAAAGCACGGCATCGTTTTGAAATCACGCAGCGCCATTGAACTTCTTCTCAGTAAACAGTTTTCTTGATCAGAGACGTCAAAGTCCAATTCATTCAAACTTTCTTGACGTGATTGGAAACGGATTCTGTTAGAGAATTGGAAAAAAACAGAGCTTGTCATCGGAATGATAAATTCACCTTCGGGCAAATTGCCATCGTTTCTATTGAGTACTTCCATCCGCTCACGAGGAACAATTTTGACTCGGTTTACTTCAACCTGACGTGACGGCATGAAAATATAAAAAATAAGCTCGCTGCGAGGCTTCAACGAAGCCCGTACCGAAAAACCCAATTGGATGGTTGAAAAGTCCCATAAATTGATGTCGGCACTGCCAACGTCGTTTGCGTCAGCCTTTACTCCCACTGGTTTTCACCGTCTCTGGAATACTCACGAAAGTCGCATCGCTACCACAGGAGTTTGCCAAGCCAATCAGAGACAAAACCACGACGTCCTGACTTCCGAATGTACAGTCGGGCATACGTTACTTCCAAAAGATCTGCTCCGCTGGCCCTGGCGAATCGAAGGGTCAAATGTGGAACTTGAATCGCCCTTTTCGATCTTATCAAAGTAGAGCAAGACAGGAAGCATTACTCTCATTTCCCTGCCTGCCGGACGGCCCATGACCCGTCGCAAATTCGGGAGGTTCTGGGTGCTTCCTATTCCACTCTCCGCTTTTATTGACACAAACTTTGTAACCTCGATACAAACAAGTAGACTTGACGATATGCTTCTTATTTTTGTTGTTCCTAATTTTTTACTGCTTTTTTAGGAGTTGTCGATGAAAATTTTTTATTCAACTGTTTCTGCAGTTTTTCTGGTAGCTACTGTTGGCTGTATGGTTCGCGATTACAACAATCCGTCAGATTCAACCGAATTGTCCAACAGTTCTTTTAGACGCAAGGCGGTGCCATTCAACGCATTCAATATTTGGCGTGACGGGACAACAACCGAAATTTTGGATTACCCGAAAGACTTCGACATTCGAGAAGGCAAAGCTACTCCCGATGGTGTGCACTTTGTTTCTTGGGAGGAATTCTATTTAGTATCCTTGAAAGAGTTTATTGGAGTTCCCACGACAGGAGCAAAAGTCGAGAATGACGTGCTTGTTTATCCGGTAAACGAAAAGACCGGAAAAGATCTCAGGCTGAGGTTCAGCAGGGAGACCTTCCGAAATTTTAATTATGAAGGAGCTCTCAAGCACTGCAAAGACAATGGCATGCGTTTGCCAACGGTGAGAGAGCTTTTTGACTTCTGTGCGGCCGGAGTTACAGAACCAAATTATGGCCCAGAATTCGATGGATCCTACAAATATCCGAAGGGTGCACGTTGCTATGGATCACGCTATTTCTCAGCCTCGCTATCGTCCGAGAACCGAGGTACTGCCTGGAGTTTTGATGGTTATCTGGGCACCGCTGACCAAACTGCCCGTTTTGGAAATAGGGTTTCAAAGGTTCGATGCGTGACAAATCCTTGAGTTGTTTTTAACTCCGATGGAGCAGGCCGAGCCATCATACTTTCTGTTCAGGTGATCAATTTTTTCAGAAGCGGTGTCGGGGGTGCGTCTTCTTGACAGCAGATATTGAGTCTTTTCCGGATTTGATACAACTGCTCAGAGAGCACGTAAAAAGTTGAGCAACATCGCCAAAAAAAACAATAATCTCCTTATTAGAAAAAAGTGCCTCGAAAAAGTTGAAGACATGGTCCTCGGCTCCTAGGACAATTAAGCCCATTGCGCGTTGAATCCTTGCGAAAAAGCCACCTCAGCTAGCCCTCTGAAGCCCACTTTTGCTTTGGTCGGTGTCCGCATTTTTCCTCAATTTTCGATCTTCTTCGGTCAACCTCACCAGATTCCCGTTCAATCTGAGGTGCAGGGGGTGAATACGGCAAACTCCATCTGACCCTGGTTAGTTTGGGTGAACTGACCAAGCGGGGTTGTTTTGAGTTTTTTTTCAGATGAGGAGAAGCGGGCTGTCTTTAGTCGGGCCAACCGTAGTTCACATCTACTCCTGTGCAATCCAGACTCAGATGACTGCTGT
>JBEAPS010000316.1:0-8792 GCA_041164285.1 Pseudomonadota bacterium | reverse complement strand
GAGTGTTTCGCAGTGCTGTCTGGAGAATAACAGAATCTGGGAATGTGGAAAAGTAGAGCGCGCCAGTTACATAGAGTGATGATGTGCGCAATGATTGAGCGATGATAAGCGCAATGAGAATAAAATGTATTTAGTTCTTATAGTTACTTACTTAATAACTGAATCATGGTTTCCGATAGCTTTGCAGCATTCGCCGACTGAACTACTCGATTTGGGTCACCACCGACAACTTCGGTGATGCACTCCGTTGTCGTCAACTCTTGGCCTGCAGCGTTTGTTATTTTGCACTTATCCTCAGTGTTTCCAAGTAAGACCCCATAGGCTCGGTTCGGGAATGCAGAGTTAAATTCAGCAATCGCATTTTTCAGGTCATCAGTGTTTTCATCTCTTGCAGCGCCGTCTGAGAAAAAGATTGCTGTTTCAACATCCATTTTTTCCACTTTTCTCTGCTCACTCAATGTCAGTGAAATCTTTTCGAGTGCCTTCGAGTAAATTGTATCACGATTTTCTTTATTTGGTTTGCTGCAAATGTCATCCTTTAAAACACTCGCTAAATTCTCTCTACCCATGCTTGCGGGGTTGCGGATAGATCCCACGTTTGTGGCGAATGATCCGAACGTAACGACGTTGAGGCGAACTTCCTCACCATTGTTGAGCTCTGCTCCGAGCTTTTCAATCAGATCAACGAGGGCAAGGAGTCTGAGGCATTGCGGGTCGCTACCTGGGAATTTTTTGTCATCGTTGGACCTGTATTCCCAAAGGGAACCCGATTTGTCCATGACAATGTAGAGGTCGAGCGATTGCCCCTTTTTGAAAAACTCTCCTGAAGAATCAGATTTAGCTGTAGCGTCTGCTTGCTCTGCAGCAACTACTCCCTCTTTTGTGAGAGGTGTGACCTTATTGCCGGCTGAGTAGTTGCTTTCGTTTGAGCACGAGGTTGAAAAGAGGGCGCAGATTGTTGCGGTGGCAATTATTGTCACCTTTGACCTTATCTTCATAAACAGACCTCCGTGCTCCTACCGCCCAATAGCCATATCGGAATTGGTACTCAATGATTTGAGCTTGAGCCCTGCAATGAGCTCGAGCTGTCTGAATTCCTTTGACTAACTTGAAGTTTGCTTGCCGATGTCGAGGCTTTCGACACTTTCTGAGTTTTTTAATCCAATAATTTCATTTTGTTGTTTTGGCACATGACGTGCTGCGTTCATTGGAAGCGTCATTGCCGCTTGTGAGGTGGAGCTGTGAAACTTTTAAAAATCATATTTATAGGTGTGTTCAGCCTGATGGGTTGCACTGTATCGGAAACACAATCAGCTCGGAGTACTCAAGTCAATTCACTTGATCTGGGAGATTCCAAATGTGAAGTAAAAGACATCGCAGCATGTACAACGGCCGCAGGTGGGCTGAGCTGCTTCACTCGGTGCGGATTTCAGCCGAGCGACAAGTTCTGTAAAATAGACAATCTAAATACCTGTTTAACGTCAGGGGGCGGCAACGGGTGCTATAAGAAGCATTGTGGAGATGACGCCCATAGTGGTGAGTTTGTCCCTGCGAGAGGTTCGAAACTCGAAGTTTTACCGGCATCTGGATATGGCTACGAAACATTTGACGTCACTTGGATGCGATACGGCAAACCTCAGACGATAGCCCGCATTAAAGAATTGGCGATACGTGTTTACAATAAAACCGGTGTTAAAATTTATGTGGGTGACATATCCGATAAGTACGGTGGCAACGGTGGTCGCCACTCAGGGCATCACGGGGGATTAGAAATTGATATTGCCGTGATGGGCAATACGCCAACCGTTAAGTGCTACAATATTTGGGAAAGTTGCTACATGAGGCCAGCATCTGAGGTTCTACTCCGTGAAGTTAAGAGCATGGGTGGTGCAACAAGCGTTTTGTTTAATGACTCGGCTTTGCAATCTAAATTTCCCGGCTTCGTGGGTTATGCCCGGGGGCACGACAATCACTACCACGTCAACTGGCACAAGTGAGCCTCTTTGAGTCATGCGAATCGACAACTGGGAGTTGCTATGCCGACTCCCTTTTTTTTGGTAATTTCTCCCTTCATCGGGAGGCAGCTATGCACAAAATCATCGGAGGGACTCTGTGTGTCCTTTTTTTCTCATTTGTTATAGCTGCACCACGTTCTATGGCTCAGCCAATCTGGTCCGAAAATGAGCCTGTGCCTCAAAGTGGCAGAGAAAATCCTTTCGAGCTTTCAGAAACTCAACGACGGTCTGCTCTCATGCGAGGACAAAGCTATGCGCTCACTTATCCTGTAGAAATTACAGGAGAAGTGCTACCGCTAGTGTCGACTCTGAAATTCTTTCGGCCAGAATTTCAATCTCAACTATGGCTTCAGCCGTTGAGAGCTCAACTGGGTTCGGTGTTTCAAGTCGCTTCATTTTCGCAGCTTGAATCGATGATTGGTCTTATTGATTACCCCGAAAATGAAGGTGAAGGGGTCTATCACGTTCCGTTCCCGCAGGCGCGGCAGCCATGGTTCAAAATGGGAACCAGTATTATCGACGCTCCAGAAGGCAAGGCGATTACGTTTAGCTGCGCAGCATGCCATGCGGGTGAGCTGTTTGGAAAAAAAGTGATTGGGCTCACCAATCGGTTTCCGCGCGCGAACGAATTCTTTTTGAATGGTCGCACAGCTGCTAGACTTGTATCCCCAAAAATATTTCAGGCAGTGACTAAGGCGTCTGATGCTGACACTGCAATGTTCAGGCGATTAAGGGAAAACGCTGAATATATTGACGGTCGTTTTCCATTGGTTCGCGGTCTTGATACGTCACTCGCACATGTTGCTCTCAGTTTGGCGAGGCGTGAGGACGATGAATGGGCGACAAAGAATTCAAGGAGTCGAAAAGAACCAAGAGACAGCTTGCTTCGCACTCAGCCTGCCGATAGCAAACCGGCAGTTTGGTGGAATGTAAAGTATAAGAACAAATGGTTGCTTGACGGATCAGTTGTTGCAGGGAATCCGATATTTACAAATATCCTCTGGAATGAAATTGGGCGCGGAACCGACTTGGAATCTTTGTCTCTCTGGCTCAATAACAACTCTGATGTGATTGAGGATCTCACAACGGCAGTGTTCTCTTCTCGATCACCAGAATTTCTCGATTTCTTTCCCGAAGAGCACTTTTCGCTCGATAAGGTTCGGGAGGGAGCTGCGCTTTACAACCAGCACTGTGCATTCTGTCATGGCACGTATAAAAAGGGTTTCGAGTTGAGTGGCAATGCTGAAATGAGCAAACGTGAACTACTCAAAACAGTTCGTGTGTTTTATCATTCGAACACCCCCGTCATTGACGTAGGAACAGACCCACTGCGTTCACAGGGTATGGAAGCACTTGCTGACCCTTTAAATCGGTTAAAAATATCAGCTGAAAATGGAATTGTTGTGAAGGTTCAAAAAGGATACGTTCCACCACCGCTTGTTGGAGTTTGGGCCCGTTGGCCTTACATGCACAACAATGCATTTCCAGATTTATGCTCCATATTAACTCCAGCTGCTCTGCGTCCAGATCGATGGGATGTTGGAGAAGCCCATTCAAAAGAGACTGATTTTGACTCTGACTGTAATGGCTATCCACTTGGGCAGCGGACCCCATCCAGTTGGAAAAAGAACCGATGGGGACGTTTCGATACTCGTCGATTGGGGATGAGCAATCGTGGACATGACGAGGGAATTGTTTCTGAGAATGGAGTTGCGAAATTTAGTTCCGATGAGCGCGCCGCGCTCATTCAGTACCTGCAAACTCTCTGAAAGGTCTGACTCGCTTGGGAGCAGCTCGCAAAAGCTCAATTTGGAATACTAGAAGAGCGCATCGGACTTCAGAGAAGTCCTGGCCCAAAGTCGGCGGTGACCATGAGACTTTCTTCTCTCACACCATCACGGTAGCAGATTTCGTTCGCAGCTTCGCGACCAGTACAGACAGATCGTTCCATGAGTGCTGACGGGTAGTCGGTTTTTAGCCAGTCTCCAGCAAACAGAAGATTTTGAGCACCAAGCTTCACTGGTTCCACAGAAGATGGGCGCAGTGTGCCTTGGCCGCATTCAAACGAAGTGAAGTTGTGATAGCTGCCCACGCTGAATGCTACAACGTTTGCACTTGCCATTTCAGGCATGATTTCAAGGGCGGTTGAACGAATTGCAGGCCAAATTTCAGAGTCCGGTAGTCCGGAAAGTTCTGGTGTCGTGTACAAATGGAATTCAATCACAGAGCCGCCTGTTTTGTCTGACCATGCTTTTGACTCATCTTCGAGAAGTTCGAAGCGGGCAAGCAAATTGATAGGGCGATGCTGAGGCGTTTCTAGGCAATCGGGGACCGACTCACTTGGTTTTTTATCAAACCAAACTCGCAGTACCTTGTACGGCGGAGCGACTTTCAAGCTAGCCACATTGTTTTGTAGTTTAGACAAAACCGCATCTGAATCACTGTCTGATGAGATAGAGTTGTTAAGAATGTATTTGGTTGCACCCACATCAGTCGCAAGTATCACTGAGTCATACTGGTTGGCTTCACCAACGACGCCGACGGCGCTTGTGTTTTCGAATCGCAATCCTTCGACCGGTCGCGAAAGAGAAATTTTGACTCCAAGAGTCTTGAGTCGTTCTGCCCAAGGCTTCAGGAGTGCGTTGTAGTGGTCTTGTGTTGTGACTTCGCGCCGGAATGCTTTTGGCTGACTGAGGAAGTAAAGGTGCATATAAAGCGCCATTTCCGCTGCGCTGATTGTATTTGGGTCGTTTAGGGTTACGGATGCGGCCGGCTCCATGACAATGTCGTAAAACTTTTTGTTCACGCCACGACTTTTTGCAAATTCTTTGAATGTGACATTGTCGAGGCGCTGATAGTTCTTTTTGTAATTGAAAAACAGCACGTCGCGGATCGTGTTCAGTGTTCCAGCAGCATCAAGCAGATTCATGTTTGGAGAGTTTTTGATGATATTTAGCAGATTGAGTGGATAAATTGGAGGCTCACTTCTCACTGTTTCTGGCGCATAGTCTTTGAATACGAACTCGACTTCATTAAGTGGTCTGAAGTTTTCATTCACTCCCAGTCGTGAGCGGATGTCTTTAAACACATGGTAGTTGTCGAACCACATGTGAAGGCCGTGCTCAACCCAAAAGGTTCCTGCCTCATTCGTCTCGCGTCGAACTGCGAGCTTCCCGCCAATGATGTCCATTGAATCTCTAATCTCGACCCGATATCCGCGTTCCCCAAGTTCCAGTGCGGCAGAAAGACCTGCAAGACCAGCGCCGACAATAAGCACAGATTTCGAACCTGCATTGCGCAGAAGGCGGGGGGCGCCAGGATTTCTTGGATAAATTATCCGAGGTGCATGAGGTGCAGCGAGTGCTTGTTTTCCACCCAAGACTGAGTAGCCCAAAGAACCGATTCCGAAAGATTTCAAAAAGTCTCGTCTTTGCATGTTGCACTCCCGAGTGTAGCTGGTGGAAAGCTGGCAACTTGAATGCCCCTGACTGCGGGGCACGCGCATTACGCAAGTCTCGTAAAATGAACTATCGGGGCATGCAAGAAGATTCGGTGGTTCGGTTAGTTAGATAATTCAATGTGATGTTGGAGGGTTCCGGCAGCTGGTCCAGCTAGAATCAATTCAGCCTCAAGTGTCACCGTTGATCCCGGCAGAATCACTGCCTGTGCAAGAGTGAGCATTTTTCGGGAATTGTTAGAGGCTCGGTCTGTCAAAAAGTACTGTTTCCATTTCTCTGTGACACCGGTTCCCCTAAAGGCGATGGGCGATTCACCGTCGGCAGTCACTACGATTTTAACAAGCCGTTCAATTTCTCCCGAATTAGTCACAGTGACTGGGTGATGATACTGCACAGCCCAATTACCCCAATTCGGCAATCGCCAATTCTGAACATCTCGAAGAAACCATCTGAGATAAGGGGACATCACTAGGCAGTGTCTTTGAGCGATCTCAAGCGACATAGGCCATATTGATGGGCAATTCTCCAAGCTCGCAGGCAAAATGAGTGATACGAGATCATCAACAATGGCAAATGTGCGCTTTGGATTTGAGTCAGCAGGGTCGGGTGCTATGTGTGTGACCCAAGATGAGAATTCAGAGGGTTCAGATGACTTTGCGATTGCTTGGCCGGAGCATGCTGGGAGCTGGTTTGTTTGGCAGTACCCGCTGTCTGAGACGACTTGCGCCGGTTTATAAGCAACAGGAAGCAAGCCATTAGAGGTTGAATCATCAATTGTGAATACAGCGCCAGTGAGTTCGACTGAAGAGACAGGTGAGATACCCTTATAAACTAGACTTTCTCTGACACCAAAATTATCTCGTTGATCATAGTGTGAATTGCGAAGCTCGCGGGCGATGTGTCTTCTGAACACGACCTCTGACAATGAAACGGTTCCAGAAACCACAGTAAGATCGCTTACACCCGCAAAATAATGCCCTGGGAATATCCGTCTATTATCCGAGTCTTGCAAAACAACCCGCTCTCCGGGCTCAATTTTTAGTACTTTCGGCTTCGCTTCGCCAGAATTCAGTAGTGCTACAAACTCACGCCCACCATTTTTTTTGCTGTTCGTCTCAACGTGAATCCCCTCAACTTCTATGACTGCCGCGGCGGTTGCTTTATTTTCAAAAACAAGAGCCGACTGAATTATAAAAGGCATCATATTCCGGTGTTCCCACCACACTCTGTAATTGCCGTTCCGGAGAGACTCGATGTGAAAAAGGGTGTTACCGCACTCCGCATCGTCCGTATTTCGCGACTCGTCAGCAAGGTCGCAGATATCCTTGGTGTTCCAAAGGTATTCTGGGTTGTTCGAAAAAATAAGCGCGCGATTGCCGGTGGCTCGACTTTGGTAACTGATTTTCGCCGGAGCGCCTGAGACAGATCCGCTCGCGGGCAGTGAAGCCACAATACCTAGAAAAATACAAAAAGACAAAAACAGAATTTCGAGTCGGGTTGAATACTGGTAGTTTACTTTGGGGCTGGTTGACATCACAGTGTCCCTTCGGTTCGCTATTGACATTAATTCGCATGCTGGCAATTCGCGTTATGGTAGTTCAATATGTTGGGGATGCAATGAATGAATACAACATTAGGGCGTATTCGGGCAATCCGGAATATGCTGAATGATACAGAGAATCAGGAAAAAACCTCCCACACAATTGAAGAACTTTTCGTTTATCTAGAGCCTACCGAATTTGCGCTTGCTGGACTACTTCTCTCAACTCCATTTCTGCAACCTGTCCCGCTACCTGGTTTGAGCACTCCTCTGGGACTGTTGCTAGCGTTCTTGGGTTTCCTTCAAATTGTCGGCAAAGGACATTTGTATCTTCCGATCCGTGTTCGCCAGCGCAAAGTTGAACGGGAAACTATCCAGAAAATTTTGGCCTTTGCTGAGCGCCTTGTAGCGCCTCTGAGCAAGATTCCTCATTGTAAAATTCCAGACCAAGTCAGGATTTTATGCAATCCTCGTGTGCTTGGTGTTTATGTGCTATTTATGGCATTTTTGTTGGCCTTGCCTCTTCCGATTCCTTTTAGCAACACAATTCCGGCTTGGGGGATTGTCTTTTGCTCGTTGACTCTGATTGAAAGTAACGGATATTTTCTTGCTTTGATTTATTTGATTCTAGTGTTGAATCTTTTCTTTTTCGGAACGTTAGTCTACTTTACAATTCAGCTGTTGATGAGTGAAGGTTTGAATGCTCTCATGACGTCTGAGGGGCTCAGTCAACTTACGGCGCTGATTCGTAACTTTTTCTAATTTAAACGTGGATAATATTGATATGGCAGAACAGCCAACGCTCATTGGAATACTTCAGGCTTCTCTTGCTCCAGTGACAGTCATCACGGGAGCAGGCTTACTATTGAGCTCGATGACAAACCGATATGGAAGAACAACCGATAGAATTCGTGTTCTTATGTATGATTTCAGGACTCGAAGTCACGATAAGCGCGCAGTCAACTCAATTGTGTCTGAGATAGTGATACTCTATCGTCGTGCGCGCATGATTCGGACAGAAATTATTTCAGTTGCAGTGAGTATATTTTGTGTTTCAATTACAATTTTCTGTCTTTTTTTGAAATTAGTGTACGGCAATGAGCTCGACTATTTGGCTCGACTATTTTTTCTGCTCAGTCTTGTTTCTTTGATTATTGCAATGATATTTTTTATTGCCGATATTGTTGCTTCGCTGACGGCACTCAGGCTCGGATTAAGCGCAGATAATGATCTTTTCTCCGCGTGTAGTCAGAGAATTAGATGGCTAAAAAAAGTTGAATTTGATGAACTTCCCGAGCAGGAATCAACCGGGGGATGAATGAGGCAAGAAACTCCTGTGGCGCTATCCGGAGTTCTTGATCGGCCTGTGGGCTGGCTGAGTGAAGTCTTGCTGATTGATGGAGTTGAGTATTTCTCTGCGCTTTTGCACGAAATTTCCCTCGCAAAGAAAACCATTTTTATTGAGACTTATATATTAGAAAGTGGGCAGAACACTTCCCAAATTCTCGACGCACTCGTTTGTGCAGCAAGCAGGGGGGTGAGGGTATGTTTACTGGTCGATGGGGTCGGCTCTTCGAATTGGATTTCCGAAACTCTAGCCAGTCTCCGCATTCATCCTTTTGAAGTGCGAGTATTTCATCCGCTTCCGTGGCAAGCCTTTCCGCAGCTGCGTCGGTTGAGATTATCGATCTTTTCAAAGTTATTTGACCTTATGGGAATTGCGAATCGACGTGATCATAGGAAGATGGTGTTGATTGATGATCAAGTGGCTTTCGTCGG
>JBEAPS010000315.1:0-2712 GCA_041164285.1 Pseudomonadota bacterium | reverse complement strand
AGGCTTAAATCGCCTGATAGACCAAGCTTAACATCGTTAGCCTCGAACTTGGTTGCAGGTGTAACATTGATCACTTTCTTTCTAAGCTTGGCTTGAATTTTCGCCTCGGAAAAATTCTGCTTTGGTATAGCCAAGTTTTCATCCTTAATTTCAAAGAAGCCTTTTGCAATATCAAGATCAATATCTGCAGTCATCTTATCGACCGAGTCGCCCGGATCAGGATTCACAACATTTATTTTACCATTGACCAATCCACTCACATCTGTTTGCAACAGTGACTCAAAGGTTTTTACCGCAGGATTATTACTCGAACGAACATAACCAAGCAGCCCGGCGATGAATGGTTGAATTTGAAAGCCCTTGAATTTGAAATCGACCTTCGCAGGGGGAAGTCTGAAGGTCAGGCTATTCATACTTTTGGTAAGACCAGATATTCCACTACTCATTTGAAGCTCAAGATATCCACTAGCTTGCTCTACAGTAACTGAAACCGAAAGATTACCCAAAAAAAGAGACAACACTGAGGGCGAAATTTCAGCACTCTTCAAACTCAAATCCGCCTCAGGCGCATTTATGTTTTTCAGTTTAACGTCTTCGACTTCGATACCCAAAGGAAAAACTGGCTTTATACTACCCAGTGTAACTCGTATTGGTAATTTTGCTTGAATTAGGGATTCATTGATACGACTAACAATAACTTCTCGCACAACATTGAAGGGAAATGATATATAAAGAAAAATAAAAAACGAAATGAGACCGACGACCACGTATGACACTGTAGTTTTAAGCTTATTTCTTTTTTTGGCTCTTGGCGCAACCGCATCTACCCAGAGATCACTCGAAAATATGCTCCCCCTTTGAAAACCTTCTTCTACTGTCGTATCAGACTCACCAACCGCAGTTAGAGTTGGCATATCTTCAACAATAAGACTGCTTCGTGCCTGCGTCTTTTCCATTATGTTACGACTCCCAGATGAGTTCTATCGCTTCATCTCAATTCCATCGACGGCAAACATAGCATCGAAGTACAGTTTGTTTTGATATAAGCCTTTAATCCGTAAATCAGTCACTCGAAGAAGTTTATTGTCAGATTCAATATCAACGACGAAATCGATAATTTTCTGAAGGCTCACATTTGAAATCCTAAATTCAGAGCGCATCGACTTGAACTTCTCGTTTAGAAGGGAAGACTTAATGAAGTCCTTCTCCGTTGATGGTTTCTCAGATTTGTTATTTCCGCTTATCTGCAGGCCTTTGCTCTTTGCCTTTTCTTCCAAAAGACTCAAAATTTGAATACTCTGGGTTATGCTTGATAAACGCTTATCAAGCTCATCGTACTTCTTCTTGTTGACAGCAAACTCAACTTGTTTGTCCCGTAGGGTATTCACTGCCCAGAATGATTCATCAAGCCTCGATTGCAGACTATTCAAGGCAGTGATGTAAATCCCCACAAAAGCGAGGACAATGAGCACTGCAAGAGCTATCCCACTCGCTATTGCTGCAGTTCTGCCTTCGGGCGGTAACTTGAAATAGCTGTCCATGAAATATTCGATTCGCTCATTCTGCTTTCCAAACACGAGCTCTCGAACAGGTAACAGCCAACGAGGAATTTCTCCCTGCGGGTTTTCATGTGCTTCATTGAGTCCAGCACTCATTCTGCTTTTCCTCTCTTTGAAATAGTAGCACTTAAACTGAATTTGACTTTGTCAGACCCAGGAAGTCTCTCTGGGTCATTCATCTTTACTGACTCAAGAACCTCAATATTTTTTATGATGCTGCCAATTTTTTCAGCTGTCGCAAGGTCGATTGTCTCACCCTCAATGATCACCTGACCCGAGGCACGAACATGGAAGTTTGTCAGATCCAAGCTTACGGATTTGTCGATTGAATTTGAGACTTCTCGAAGCACTTTGAGCGGAACAACACTCTGCAATTCTAGAAACCCTTCAATCGCCTTTTTCTTTTCCTCGGACTCTTCTTTCATTATAGAAAAGGTTTTGTCGGCATATCTTTTCAAACTCCAGTTACTTTCAGCAGCAATATTTTTTAATTGCTTAGGCTCGCTTCCAAGTGTTTGTTTAACCTCAGCCTGGAATTGCTTCTTTAGGGTTTCAATTTGGTCATTATACAGCCACCAGCGCAAACCATAGCTTCCTGCCAGGCAAAGAATCAGCCCAAACGCAAGCAACGTGATATTTGAAAGCTGCTTGAAAACGGCATCGTAGCTTCCAACGAGCGCAAGCTCACCTTTCCGCATATTAATTTGCGACTGTAGCTTATTGGGCACACCCCGTAACGCAATTGCCAGTGCCTGCGACAATATAGGAGTCTTGTCTTCGTCTGCTTCATCCACTTTTAGCTTTTCGCTATTGAAGGTGAGATTCTGTATGGGAAGCTCAATTGATGATTCTAAAAAGGGGACAAGATTCTTTATACAAGCTGTCCCACCCGTGACTAAAATTTGCGATGGAACCAGCCGTTCTTGTGCTTTAAATGAGTGCAAAGTTCTGATTATTTCCTTGACAAGGTCCGTAGTTGCAAGGGCCATTTGCTGAGCTACTTGAAATTCTTTTTCTCTGCCGGGTTTCGGTTGCGCATCTGGTTTATATTCTAGATAGCTCACTGCATGTTTAAGCCGCTGCGCTTCGCTATATGTTATGTCCAGTCCCTTGGCCAGTATCTCCGTAATGTACCGTCCACCCATACGGATTG
>JBEAPS010000314.1:0-8561 GCA_041164285.1 Pseudomonadota bacterium | reverse complement strand
TTTGTGTCATAGAGGTGCGCACGCCATCGACCTTCAAAGCGAGCAGCGGTTTGGCTGAGAAACTCACGCCCCTTGTCTCCAAGCGAATCACCATCTCCGCACCAGTGAATTGACTTTATGTGGGACTGTGACTTGTAGTCGAGTTCTTCATACCAGCTCAAGAACGAATTGAGGCCTGCATCTGCAATATACACCTTATCGGGCAAACCAACGCGTTGAGATTCGGAATCGCTCAACGGCTTCCAGTGCGACCAACTTTGACTTTTTTCGGTGTTAGAAAACCGCGAAGGACCGGCTAGAAAAACTACGGCTCTAAACATTTGGACTCCCTTCTTCAGTTTTCAACTTGAACTCAATATCAACTGGCAATCCTGCATGTTTCATTATTATCAATGCATTCGTTGTCGGACAAGGACCGTCCCGCAAAATATAGTCAAACTCAAGAAGACCGTCTGCTCCAACAGTCTCCCGCAGATGAAAATTCTTCACACCAAAAACTACTTTCTCAAGTGAAGTCAGTGCCAAATCGTGGGTCGTCAGAATACCCAATGCACCAGAAGACACGAGAGCCGCGATCACCTGCCACGAACCGATAAAGCGCTCACGGTTGTTGGTGCCTCTGAAAATCTCATCAATCAAAAACAATCGTTCGACGCCTGCCTCTTTCTTTTCCTGAAGCCGCTTCAGTAGTCCAGCTAAACGCTTGACCTCCGCATAAAAATAACTTGCGCCGCTTTCGAGCGAATCTGTGACCTGAATAGCGCACAGCACTTCCAAACGCGGAGATGTCAGGGCCTGGGCACACACCACAGTTCCCAACTGACGCAGCAGGGTGTTGAATGCAAGCGCACGCAGAAGCGTACTCTTGCCTGACATGTTGCTTCCAGTGAGAAGCATACAGCGCTGCTCCTCGTTGAGATCAATATTGTGCCCTACGCGAACACTTCTGCGGAGTAATGGATGTCCCATTTGAATGGCCAATACACCACGCTGACTAGGCTCAGCCCATACAAACTCTTTATTCTCTAATTTGATTCGAGCCAACGCAGCAAGGAAGTCGAACTCGACCACAGCCTTCCACCATTGTTGAAACCTACCGTCGATGACGCGATGGGCAAGCAGGGTGACCACAAAAGAGAGAGCATCATACGGAATTAAAACATTGAGCAGCAGCCAGACAATTGGGTTGCGACGTACCTCACCCAATTCAAACGTAGCACGAAGGAGTTTAAAACGTCTGCCTTCGGAGACGGGAATGAGCCTTGACTGCTCAGGAACAAAGCGTGCCACATCTTCAAGCGCTTCGAGAACTTTCAATTCTCGAAGACCGAGCATACCCTCTGAAGCTTGAACTCTTTTTCTCCAAGACTCCCATAAAACTGCACCCAAGAGCAAAACTGGAAACAAGGATGTGAGGGGGCGATTGAGAACTGATGACTCAGAGGTTTCCAGAAACTTCAGCATTGCCGGGAAAAACTGAAAGAGCCAAATCCAAAGCTGAACTAACGCTATGGTGGCCACACTCAACTCAATCAATCCGCGCGGTGTGCGTTCAGAATCATTCTCCAAATTCTGTTGGGCAGATATGACTTCAGTGTCGAGGCTCGCATTCAAAATTGGTCGCTCAAATTCTTTGCGCGATTCGCCAAAGCGATAAGACTCCCAGCGTCGCAGAGCCTGACTATGAACTGCAAGTGCTGCAACGATATCTTTGCGAAGATTGAGCTCCTCTTGCGCAGGGGGGTGGGTAGCGCAGCTGAGAAGTTCATTGGCGAGGCGTACGGAACCCTCCGGGAGAGTGCAGGTGTCCAGCCACAGCTGAGTACTTCCAGTGAGTTCAAGATCGCTGCGGTAGGGGTGTTCGGATGAAACCACAAGAGTTTCTTGCCAGCGCTCTATTTGCTGACGAGAGCGGCTCTGTCTCAGGCTCTCCCAATCACGCATCAGCCGATGGCGTTCCGACGTTAATACATTGAGGACACCATCACACCGTTCTCGCACCTTTTTCAGTCGACGGTGGATGGCTGACAGAATAAAGAAAAAGACAAAGAAACACACCCATCCCACGGCAACTTGCGATGCTGACATTGTTGAATAAAAGCCACTCAAAACCATAATAAGAAGCGCGGCACAACCCAAACGAAGCAAGGCAAACTTCTCCTCGCGCCGTGACCAGACCGAAAGTCGATTTCGGACTCTCTGGGCAGCATTTTCAAGCCTGTCAATGGCATTTGCCTCATTGTGATTTGAGTTTTGAGTTGCTACAGCTTGAGTGACCATCATGAATCCCGACTTCCTTGCCTTTTGATTCGTTTGTGTACAATGATACACAAAGAGTATCTCAAAGTCAGATATTATCAGCCAGACACTTGCAGCGCTGCACGGGAATTTATAAAAATCATGACAGCTTCTCAGGACAATTTAGAAAAAGGAAGTACCGCCAATACAATCGACGTTTCGAGAAGGCACAGAATCGCAATTGTTGGCGCAGGATGTTGCGGACTAAGAATTGCAAGTCTTCTGAAGAAATATGCGCTGAGCAACAAACTTCCGATACCCATTGAGGTTGTACTTATTGAAAAACAATCCGAGGTGGGCGGATTCCTTCGTTCCCCGCTCCTCGCAGGCAATCTCATTGCAGAGTCGGGTGCCCAGGGAGTGCTTTCAAGCCGTGAAATTTTTCTAGAGACCTTAGAAGATCTCTTTATTACACCTGAAGAAGTCATCGTGCCCAACACGAGTGCCAGTCAACAGGCCCGCTTTATTTTGACAAATGAAGGGGTCATTGCAAAATTGACCCCTAACCCACTCTCACTCTGGCGAGACGGCCTTCTGACCCTGCGTATGTTATTCAACCTATTTTCGGAATTATTCCGATTTATCAGCACAGCTAGACCTCATTCAACACCAGAAGAATCTTTGTATCAGTTCTTTAAACGCCACTTCGGGATCGATTGTGCTGAAAAAATCGTCATTCCTATAGCTACCGGTATTTGGGGCGGCGGCGCAGAACGATTGCTACTCAAATATTCATTTCCACAACTTGCGCTCATTGAACGTGACAGCGGCAGTCTACTTCGTCATGCGCTCAAAGTGTTACTTAAATCACCTTTCAAGACTAAACCAAAGACCAAACTGAAGCACACCTGGCCGAAGGGACTTATCAGCTTCCCTGCAGGAATGCAGACACTCATCGAACGCATGCGAGCATATTCTTTGGCGTCTGAACACTTTTCACTCAAAACCGGCGTTCATGTTCATAATCTGAAAACCCTTCCCGATGGCCGAGTTCTTATCAACAACACTGATGCATTTGACTCCCTCTTTTGGACTAGCGCTCCATGGCAGACCGAAGACATGAGCTTTGACAATACGGCAGCTCAAGCCCTTTGGAATGATCTTCAGCAAACACCTACACACAATCTTATTGTTGTGAACGTCAGCGGCCGCATGAACTCGAGCACACGCAGTGGCTTCGGTCTGCTGGCATCGCGTCAGTCAGATGGACTTCTTGGAGTGCTCTTCGTTCATTCCATTTACAAAACTCATGTTCCTGCAAATACATATTCCTATCGAGTCCTATTAGGCGGCGACAGGAATCCGGATATGATTGCATGGTCAGAAAATGAACTGCAGTCCTACACTATCAAAAAGCTTGTAGAGCTCAGGTTGATTCGGAGCGAAAATGACTTCGAAAACACTCACGTTGTCAAATGGAAAAATGCAATTGGCATTGCCGACGTTCAGCATGACGAAAGACTGAGTAAACTGTGGCGTATTGAAGCCCTCTACCCTCAAATTCGTTTTGCGGGAATCTACAAAAAAGGCGTCGGAGTAGCCGACGCCTTGAGCAGTGCACAGGAAGCTGTTGATTCTTGGCTTAGCGAACTTCGCCCCAGCCGTTGATCACTCTGGAAATAAGTCCATATTCCATAGCTTCTTGCGCACTCATCCAATAGTCGCGCTCAATGTCTTTCTTAAGGCGTTCCAGCGCCTGACCGGTTTCTTTGTGGTAGAGCTCCACCAATTTTTCACGAGTCTTGAGAATTTCACGCGCCGTAATATCGATATCAGTAGCCTGACCCTGCACCGTGCCGCCAATCAGTGGCTGGTGTATTAGCACACGACTATTGGGCATCGAATATCTGTGAGCTTTGTCTGCCCCCAGCAGAATAACTGTTGCAATTGATGCACACAGTCCACTCACAACGCACTTCACATTCGGATTCACGAAACGCATCGCATCATAAATGGCAAACCCAGAGTTCACTTCTCCACCTGGGCTGTTGATAAACATCCAGATATCCTTTTGAGCATCGGCTGCTTCAAGAGCAAGCAGTGCTTCAATCGTTCGCTTTGCAACGTTTGAATTGATGGGCTCACTCAACACCAAAAGGCGCTGCTGAAAAAGATGTTTTTGGATATTGCCCTCAAATAGTTCAGAAAGCTCTTCAATTTTTGGCATTTGCTTCTCCAGAGTGGGAGGAAGAGACAAAAGTAACAAACCGCACTTGGGATTATACGCTCAGACCTACTGAGCAGCAACGGCAAATTTAGCTCTAAAAGAATACAAAGACTTGTCATTGTGTCAGGATATATCATAGGCACAATTGTACACCGTAGCTTGAAGTCGCCGTATGTCCTCACGCACCAAGAAAAGGACCACTTATGAATGCTCAGAAACGAGTGCTAATTGCTCTATACAATATGGGCGGACCTAGCAGCAGTGCCGATGTGGCGCCTTTTCTGAATGAATTATTCAACGACCCCGACTTGCTCGACATACCAATGGGGCGATGGCTGCAAAACTTTGTAGCAAAAAAAATTATCAACAAACGCCTCCATGAGGTCATCGAGCGCTACGCGATCATGGGTGGTGGCTCACCACAGCTCCCCATCACGAACAATGTTGCAAGTGAACTTGAAAGTAAGCTTCTCGACACAAATGAAAATAGGCTTTTTTCAAATTCAACATCAAAGGGAAATGAAGCGCCCTATCAATTGATGGGCATTACACCTCTTTTCCGATACAGCGAACCACGCGCTAAATCGGTGCTTCAAAAGTGCATTGAGCTTGGAGTGGACGAACTTTGGCTCTTGTCGCAATACCCACACTGTGCGCGTGCAACAACAGGGAGCAGCCTGCGTGAAATTGGCCTAGAGCAAGCGGGCAATAGCGCATTTGCCAACATAACGGTTCGAACGTTGACAAATTATTTTGATGATCCCAGTTTTGTAGAACTCTGGACAGAACGCGTGGGTCGCCACTGGGAGAGCATCAAAACCGACAGCAAGCATCTCATAATCAGTGCACACAATCTTCCATTGAGTTACGTTGCGCAAGGCGACCCCTATCCAGCACAGATTCGCAAAACCGCGTTCGAAGTCATGCGCCGACTTGGCCTACATGAAGGTATCCATTGGACACTCTGCTGGCAGAGTGCAGTTGGGCCAGTAAAGTGGATGAAACCGACCACCGATGACACTATAAAAAAACTTTGCGTAAATAGTGTCGAAACTCTCATTGTTTGGCCAATTGCATTCGTCTCTGATCATATCGAAACCCTCGTCGAAATTGATGTTGAATATGCAGAGATGGCAAGAAACCTTGGTTGCAAACGTTTCGAAAGAATTCAAAATCTAAATACAGATAGCGACTTCATCCAAATGTTAAGCTCGTTTATTTGCAAGGCAGGTCATGATCTGAGAAAGACAATCGAAACTCCCCTTCTACGCAATTTGACACAACAACCTGCGGGTCCATATTGCTCACTTCAAGCAGGCGGCTGTCTGTGCGGCAATTATTACATATCTGGCCGAGAACAACTGAAACGAGGAACGAGCTACGCACGGATCGATGCCACGACGAACTCCAAGTTTTGCAATAAACAGAGCGGTGAACAATGAAATCACACACCTCAACACATTTTCGAGGACTTGCCACCTCAACTGTTCGCATCGGCACAGATTTGGTTTCGTGCGAGCGAATCCGAAAGTCTGTTAGCAATGAAACCTTTCTCGCAAAGGTTTTTCATCCCAATGAAATCGACGCCTGCAGGAAAAAGCCTCACTCTGAACAGTCGTTTGCAGGTCGTTTTGCGGCAAAAGAGGCCTTTTTAAAAGCTCTCGGCACGGGGCTTTACACACAAGGAATGGGACCGCAAGACGTTTGGGTCGAATCGGACACGAATGGCCGGCCACTGCTCTGTTTGTCAGAAGCAGCGCAGACCATCCTGCAGAAACATGGCAACTGCATAGGTCTTGACCTTTCAATTTCACACGACAGCAATTTCGCAATTGCAACAGTGGTCATACAATTCAACTTGAATTAAAAAGTCGCAGCTGAGCATCAACAGGAAACAAAAGAACGCAATAAAAAATACGACGTCAGCACTTCAGTGAAATGACCAACGTCGCAGCGAGTTTGCCTTTGGCTAAATTGAAACTAGCTTTTGTTTTTAACAAATCCGGCTCGCTCAAGAAAGCGGGTAGAATGTCTGCTATTCCTGAACTCAGGATGAGCTAAAACATCAAGATGAAACGGAATGTTAGTACGTATGCCGTCGATGATGTATTCCCGCAATGCCGACTCCATTTTACACAGTGCTTCTTCACGTGTGTCAGCATATGTAATCAGTTTGGCAACTAAAGAATCGTAATGCGGGACAACTGTGTATCCATGATAGGCAAAACCATCAACCCTGACACCAAAGCCACCGGGGACAGAGTAATTACTAATAAGGCCAGGCCATGGTGCGAATGTTTTGGGATCTTCGGCGTTGATTCTGCATTCAATAGCATGTCCTTTGATTTTGATATCATCCTGAGCAAAAGGAAGGCGTTCACCAAAGGCCACTCTGATTTGCCATTGAAGCAAGTCAATTCCCGTAACTTGCTCAGTGACCGGATGCTCAACCTGAATACGCGTGTTCATTTCCATGAAATAGACGTTTTTGTCGTCATCCATAAGAAATTCAACAGTGCCAGCTCCATGGTAACCAACCTCGCGCGCTAGGGCCAGAGCATAACCACCGACCTTGGTACGAAGTTCAGGAGTCATGTGTGGACAAGGTGCTTCTTCAATCACCTTTTGATGACGCCTTTGAACACTACAGTCACGCTCACCTAAGTGAACAACATGACCGTGCTTGTCCGCTAACACCTGAATTTCCACATGACGCGGATTTTCTAGGTACTTTTCTAGATAAACCTCGGAGTTACCGAACGCAGCAGCTGCCTCATTCCTACAGTTGAGATAAGCCTTTTCCAGTTCAGCATCATTGTAAACTATTTTCATTCCGCGGCCGCCACCACCGCCACTGGCCTTCAAAATCACTGGATAGCCAATTTCTCGCGCAGTCCTTCGAGCTGCTTCCTGATCTGGCAGTGCACCATTTGAACCTGGCAAAAACGGTAGTCCAGCTCGCCGAGCTACAGCGCGAGCGGCAACCTTCTCACCCAAGTCACGCATCTGCTCGGGTGTTGGACCAATGAAAGTGATATCACACTTGCGAACAACATCTGCAAACGCAGCGTTTTCAGACAGGAAGCCATATCCGGGATGAATAGCATCTGCACCACTGATCTCAGCTGCAGCCATGATAGCGGGTATGTTTAAGTAGCTTTTTTTGCTTTCTGCTGGACCAATGCAGATTGATTCATCGGCCAACTTTGCGTGCAAGCTGTGTTTGTCAGCCTCTGAGTACACGGCCACTGTCTTGTAGCCCAGTTCACGACAGGCCCGAATAATTCGGACTGCAATTTCGCCGCGATTTGCGATGAGAATCTTTCTCATATCTGCTCCAACTTGGACAACGATCAGGTACGGATGATGAACAGAGGGGTTCCGAATTCAACTGGTTTTGCGTTTTCAACAAGTATAGCAACAACCTCGCCGTCAATCTCACTTTCAATTTCGTTCATGAGTTTCATCGCTTCAACGATGCAAAGAGATTGTCCCTTCTTCACACGCGTACCGACTTCCACAAATACCGCGGAGTCTGGTGAGGGAGAACGGTAAAATGTTCCAACGAAGGGAGAGTTCACAGTCGTTCCCTCCGGGAGCGGCTTTGCCGCTGGAGCAGTTGCTGTAGCGGCTGGAGGTGCGGAGGTCGTCTCAGCCGAGAGCGAGACCTGTGCAGAAGTTGATACTGCAGCGGAAGAAGCTGACTGCTGAAGAGTCGATTGGTTTGCAGAAAGCCTTCCGGAGCTTTCAACTCCTGAGACGTGAGCTGCACCAGTGAGAGCAGACAAAGCACTCGCATTCTTCGCCAACGAAATTTTCTCCGGACCAGTCTCAGCCTGAACAACATCCACGCCATACTGAGCCATCAAAGCCATCAGTTTTTCAACTTTCCCCAGATCGATCATACCGACACCTTTCCAACAGTGCGTTTAGCAAATCGAAAAAACGCGCAGCCGATACCGACCGCGCGTTTGCATCACTCATTATTTACCCCGAACACTCACCCGGTCAACGTAAGCGTTGTCTCGCGTGTCAATGCGAAGGACGTCGCCTTCATTAATATGAAAAGGAACCGACACTACGAGCCCAGTTTCAA
>JBEAPS010000313.1:0-3195 GCA_041164285.1 Pseudomonadota bacterium | reverse complement strand
TCGTTTGTTATGGCGTGGGTTGACTTGACTAAGTGCATCCGAAAGTTAAGTGATATTGAAGAGCTATCGAAGGCCTTCGTTGAAGGCCGAGTGGCAGAGAACATCAAATACACAGAAGCATACTTTTCACCTGCTGACTTTTCTTTGCTTCGCAAGCGCTTCAAAGTTTTACCTGAAATATTTGAGTTTTATGATGTCATGCGCGCTTATGTGCGAGGCCTCAAGGAAGGGCTTAAGAAAAACCCTGGTGTTGAAGTTCGATTGATTCTTGATTCATTTTGGCCATCAACGCAGAACGAGAAACATACGATCGTTGAGGGGTTGAGATTGGCAAAATCTGATGAAGAGTTTTTTGATGAAGCTGGGATTCCTTATATAGGCGCAGTCGGATTTGGAGGGGCGGAGCAGCCTGAAGATCTCGAACTCACCTTGGATTTCGTCAATCAAGTGCGCTCTTTAGGATATAAAATAGACATCCATAGCGGCGAAGGCGGGGATCCTAATCAGCATATGCTTCATGTTGCTAAGTTGAGGCCTGATCGAGTTTCGCATGGTTTTTCAGGGATACCGCAAGGCTGGTATTTTCGTGATAACTTAGTGATGTGTCCAGTTAGCAATCTCCTATTAAAAACTTTTTCGGGACCATCGGAGATGCATCCAGCATTTGAACTGCTACGACATGGTGAGCCTATATCAATTGGAACTGATGATCCGCTGCTTCTCGGCCACTCCCTCTCTGAAGAGTTTGCGTTCCTATTTGCCGTCGATAGACAGATTTCAGAGCGAGTATTTGAAAAAATTCAATTGGACACGAGAACTCGAGTTCTGTGTCCAATTGCTTGCAATAGAGTATTCAATGCTTGATCTATGATGCAAGTGCAAGCATTGATTCGAGCGGACTTGGCTTGATACCCACCTTTGCCGGTTTGACGTTTTCTTTGATTTTCTTGAGCTTTGCGAGTGGTACAACCCGTCCCTGCTTCTTGCCATCAGAGCGGAGACTGTTGAGGCTCAACAACAAATCCTCAATAATTATTGATTTGTTAGGCTTGTTTCCTTTGAGGATGAATTCCACCTGAGTCAATTCTTCCTCGAGCAGTTCACGTGAAACTTCACTAAAAAGTTTAAGATGCTTTTGAAGTACTGCACACAGGCTCTCTGCTAAATTCTTTTGCGCAACGTCTGCTGCAGACTTAATAAGTAGAGCGATATGTTGCGCTGTCATTGATAGTGCTTTGTGCTCCCTTGAAACCCAGTCGGAATATGATGCCATGAAACTTGGAAATTCGTCAGGATGCTTGAGCATATAGTGTCTCAGGACACTATGGCTCATTTCAGCAAGGGCCGGTGCAGCTGTGAAAAAGGTGCTTAGATGCTCAGCTAAAAAGAAAAATGCAGCATTTCCACGCTTCTTCTGCTCAAAAAATGCCTGCAGCAAATCATCGAGAAGGCTTTGTCCAAATCTGCTGATCACGCGGTTAAGTTGACTTGACGTATTGGCGTTGAGAGGACACTTGGAAAGATAGTGCAATAAAGAAACTCTGATTGCATTGCTGTTCAAGTTACTTCTAGCCAGAAGACTAGTTGTCACATACTCAACTACGAATGATGCTCCTTGAGGATCAAGGCTGCTGTTTCTGGCATTCTCTGCAATCATGAGCCCAAATTCGGTGACAAGCACTAGGATTGCATGCCCAATTGTGTTCTTCCCTTTGTGATCTGCGAGTTCTACATCTGAAAGATGCAGCATTGCCATTGCGACTTCTTTGTAGAAATCGGCATCAGACGAAACAGAGAGAATTGATCTAAGAAACTCAACACTCATGTCCCAGTCACGCTCATGAGACAAACCAGCTGCAACTAGCCAAATTGGTCCCTCGAGATGTTTGTTAGACTCATAAAGTGTTCTCATTCTAGCCGCTGCATATTCAACTATCTTTGCTCTGTTTTCAGAGGTGGAGAATTTGAAGCCGCGCTGGAAGCTGAGCTTGTGCACATCATTTGCGTGTAGTTGTCGATTTGTGCCTTCATCAAGTTCTTGAAGCGCAACTTGGAAGGCTTGTTCGGGGGCCAGTTCTTTCAGATGGTGCGACATTGCGTTTCCTCCAAATGCTTCTATTTTGAATGATGACGTTTCACGTACTCGACGATGCGCGCGCGTGAGGCTTCATCGAGGCCGATTAATTCGAGCCCATAGCCAATGTGAAGGCCATTTTCTCTTGCCTGTCTGACGATTTTGGCTCGCAGGTGCATAGGCTTGCCAAGCCCTTTGCCCTCTTTAAGAGTGAGCTTGATTTCATCGTTAAGTTGAAAAACTGCATCTTCGGTTTCGAAATAGAGTCCAGAAATCGAGATATTTCTGATGTGACCGGTAGCCACGTTAGAATCGTTGTGCGCAACGACAAGCTCATGAATCATGGCTCGTGGAGCGCGCCGGCCAGCTGTTGGTGCTTCGGACAACGGCACAGAAACAAGATGTGATTTGGGTGGCTGCCTCAGCTCCGTGACTTCTCCTAGGGAACGCCAATCGGGAAAGCCCTCCCTGTACACAAAGTCGGATTCTCGGATTGTGCCATCAAGTATCGCGGAGCGAAGTTCGACCTCCGTCATAGGTCCCACCTGCTCTTCCTTGGCGTAGTAAAACCAGATCCTCTCTGTGACCGCGGCGCCCATAACACTCTCCCCGTGATTACGCTTCCAAACCCGCTAACTTTGAGTTCATCGGAACCACCTGACGAGAACTTGACGCTCTTTTTACTGAAGTTTAACAAAATTAATAAAATTGAATAAATTTAGATATTTATATTTGCATTGAAAAAAGCTACCACTGACTGGATGCCTAATGAAATTTTCAAGATGATAGGGGGGTTGGAGGTGGAATGATTGTGTCTTGTCGTCGGAGTTCAATTCAGCTTTTCGCGTTAGTTACATCTGTTGCGTATTGCACGGTTTCGTTCGCGATTGCTCCCATACCACCGCCGGCTTCGAGCTCGTCCATGCTTAACGAAAAAGCCGATACAAATTCTGAATATTACCAGGCGCTTGGAAAAATAGAGAAACTAGACTCTGACGGTCACCGAGCTTCCTTGGTCTCGTCTGCATTTTTTCAGTCACTTGGTTGGGTTGGTCGCACTGCGTGCGTCAATTACGTTTGCAGTGTTCTCTCGGTTGAACAATGCCGCGTTGTGTTGGGTT
>JBEAPS010000312.1:0-2645 GCA_041164285.1 Pseudomonadota bacterium | reverse complement strand
CTGAGCCCGTCAAATGTAGAAGTTCCTCGTCCGATTTCATCGAGGAGCAGTAAACTTGCTGGAGTTGCAAATCGCAGCATTTGCGCCGTCTCCAGCATTTCAACCATAAATGTTGACTGATTGCGTAGTGCAAAATCGCCTGAACCGATGCGTGTGAAAATTTTATCGCACAACCCAAGAGTGGCATTGCGTGCCGGAACATACGAGCCCATTTGAGCCAGAATGTGCGCAAGAGCAACCTGCCGCATGACAGTGCTTTTACCCGCCATGTTGGGACCTGTGACAAGCAATATCCTACCTGTTGGCCGTTCCACTCCAAAGCAACCCTCTGGAATAGAGCCTGTGTCACCTAAAATGATATCGTTTGCGATAAAACTTGATTGGGTTGTTTTTAATGCTGAGAGTATTGGATGTGTGCATTGCTCGAGGGCGGTGAAGTTTTCATTCACAATGGTTGGCCTGCACCAGCGGTTTTCCCGCGCAAGTTGCGCAAAGCAACGCCATAAGTCGATCTGTGCGATTGCTTTTGCAGCAGATGTGAGTGCATGTGCATGTGTGACAACTTCGAGCCGAAGTTGCTCGAGAAGTTGTCTTTCGATTGCCACTTTTCTTTCTGCGGCGTTGAGTGACTTCTCTTCAAGTTCCTTGAGGAGTGGCGTAATGTACCGCTCGCCGTTGACCAAGGTCTGTTTGCGTTCAAAGTGTTTGGGAACCTGAGCTAGTTTTCCTTTCGAAACTTCAAAGTAGTAGCCAAACGCGCGCGTATAGCCGATTTTAAGGTTTGAAATTCCCGAATTCTGACGTTCAAGCTGTTCTAGTTCATTTATTTTTGATTCGAAGTTTGCTTCCAGTTCACAAATTTCGTCCAGTTCTGCGTGGAATCCTGTTCGAAAAATGCGCCCACCTTTGCCAACACTCTGTGCAGGCTCATCCTCGAGGGCACTCTTCAAATGAAGGGTCAATGGCGCCGCGGACTCAGCTGCTTCCTTGAGCATAGCTGCGGCCTCAGTCCAGCCTTCGGACTTCGGAATGTGTGACTGAATGAATTGTTGAAGAATACTGATTGCTGAGAGAGTTTGCCCGAGCCAAGAAAGTCCTTTGGGATCGATGCTCGACTGCGCACATCGGCTTAAAGTCCGCTCGATGTCAGTAAAAGTTCGTAAAAGATTGAAGAGCTCACGCTCCGCTCCAGAGGCAGAAAGCAGACTCGCTACACTTTCATGCGATTGCTGTACCTTTTCTTTGCTTCTGTCTGGGTAGTTGAGTTTATGGGCGAGTGATCTCGCACCGCAGGCAGTTGCAGTTTGATTGAGAAAGTAGAATAGACTGCCTTTTCGTTCTCCTGTTGAAGTGACAAAAAAATCGAGATGCCGCTTCGTGGAATCATCCAAAATAAGATGCTTTGAAACATCGTAGTAATCGATGTTCGTCAGGTTCTGAATTACTCCACGTTGAGTTTCTTTTAAGTAAGATAGAATTCCCGCAACTGCCTGTGTTGCACCGTCGATGGCGGACAATCCGAATGCATTGAGTTTTGGAAGGGGAAAAAAATCTTCGAACAGCCGGAGAATGTCCGACTGCGATCTGAGCACCCAGCCCGGAAGAGGTGTGACTCGAGGAATGGTTGTGAAGTGAGAAAGGGTAAACTCCGTCAGCTTTTCAACCCAAATGCTTGGGACGATGATTTCACGAGGGTTGAGAGTCACAATTTCCTGCTTGAGGTCAGGAAAATTGAGCCGACCGGTGAAACGAAAGGTTCCTGTGGAAACATCAACAAATGCGAGAGTCCAGGTGCCATTCTGTGCAGGCACAGCGCAGGCTAACCATGTGCCAGAGGGAGATGCGTTCTCTTCGTCTTCACTCAAATCGCCTGGAACTGCGGGTGTCGCGATCCGCACGATGTCTCGCTTGACCAAACCTTTGGCAAGTTTTGGATCTTCGAGCTGATCACAAACTACAACTTTGAATCCTGCAGCAAGTGCTTTTTTCAACGTGCTTCGATGATTGACGACTGGAACACCAGCCATGGGAACAGGATTATCTGAGTTTCGATCTCTCGAGGTGAGAGTGAGTTGACACACTTCGGCCGCGATAACCGCGTCAGCACCGAAAAGTTCGTAAAAGTCCCCCATTCTGAAAAAAAGCAGCCCATCTGGAACAGCGTCTTTTGCGTCTTTAAACTGCCGCATCATTGGCGTTTCCATTTGTTCCAAAGCGATGCCAGATGGGTGCTCTGATGAGAGCTTCTCAAATGCAGTTTTTAAGTGGGGTGATAGGTCGAGACCATGCGCGTGGAGAGTCTGAAGAAGTGCCAGGGTGAGGGGATGAAGTTGCATTCATTCAGCTCCGCTGCTTTTTTCTTTTCGGGGGCGGCATGGAGCATTTTGTGCAGGCGAGCCGCCCCCGAAAAATTACTTGCGTGAAATGTTGCGCATATTCGCTTGGAGAACCCGCTTGCGAATGCGAATGTTCTTTGGAGTGATTTCAATCCATTCGTCTTCGTCAATCCAATCGATAGAGCTTTCCAATGACATTTTCGTGATTGGAGTCAGCTTGGTGCTGTCATCCGTGCCAGCTGAACGCATGTTGGTGAGTTTCTTTTCACGAATAACGTTCACATCAAGGTTGTTATCACGGTTATTTTC
>JBEAPS010000311.1:0-3153 GCA_041164285.1 Pseudomonadota bacterium | reverse complement strand
CGGACGAGGAACTTCTACATTTGACGGACTCAGTCTTGCATGGGCGATTTTGGAGGATCTTGCTGACCGTGTCGGCTCAAGAGCACTTTTCTCGACACATTACCATGAACTCGTAGATGCCATTGAGTCACGAAGCACCATTGTACCCATGCGTATGGAAGTATTGGAACAAGCGTCTGATGCCGGAGAGAAAATCGTATTCACTTATCGATTCATTCTAGGGTCTGCAGGCAAGAGCTATGGCATCCATGTTGCGCAATTGGCTGGCATCCCCGACCACGTGGTCAATCGAGCTCGAGCCTTGCTCGCGCGCCTCTCTGATCGCGAACAGTCGAATATACCGGAGCAACACATCACGAAAGAACTGCCCGAAACCTCTCATTCTGAACGTCTTGCATCGCCGGCACCTGCTATCACAATAGGCACAAGCCACGTGGAGTCTGACACGCGTCTGCGCAGTTTCCTTCAATCCATCGACCCAAACGAACTCACTCCCAGGGACGCTCTCGACCTCATGTTTGACCTCATCAAAGCAGCGCAACGTAACTCAATCGACGAGTCAAACAGTTTTGAACCTCCGAGACGATCAACCCGCAAAAAGCAATGGCAAACTTCGGACCTACCTATGCTTTTCTGAGTGCTACAATGCCGCTAGAATCGTTTATAGAAATCCCTGTTGCAAATTAAAGCGGACCTTGAACATGCGGTTTTGGTTCTATTTAAAAACACTGCTTTTCATATTTGCTGGCTCGATCTCATCATGCCAGACCTTGAGCGATGAACAAAAATATAGTGAAGCGCAAACGCTCAACAATGACAGAGTCAAATCGCAATTTGAAGCCACTGAGCTATCAAGGTGTATCGATTCCAATGGTGAAAAAGGCGGAACGATCAATATCATCTGGAAAACCCGAGAATCTGAGAAAGATATTTCAGCCCCATTCATCACTGGATTTAGCGGAAATCTCTTTTCACTCAATGGAAAAAAAGTTGAATTCCAGTCTCTCACAGCTTCTCAGTTGACAAATTTTACTATACCGCCAGTCACAAATCGAAAACTCTTTCCCTATGGCAGTTATTCTGGGTTTACCCTCCACTTTCCATTTGATGAACAAGCGAATGGCTGGGCGTTTTTGAAGCTGGACGGACAGCACATTAAACCTACAGCCGTCACGGGCGCGGAATTACTGATACCGAAGTACGTCATTGGTGGACAGTACTCAACTCGATTTTACCTGAGGATTGATGGTGGCAGTTTTCATGAGTTTAGTTGCCAACCGATCAGCAATGAACTCAGACAGAGGCTGGGTACCTTTCAAAAAAGAGGTGGGGAGCATTCAAATAAAATTTCGCGTGGCCGCAAAGTTGCACTCAACGTTCCAGAGCCAAAGCCTAGTTCACAAATGCCACCATTACACAAAGTAGATAAAGTCGGAAAATCTGCTGCTGCTAATGAGCTTCTCGAAGTTATTTTAGAACCAAAAGAATCTGACAGAACTGCAAAAAGCGAAATTCGAAACAGTGTTGATCTACGCCCCATCGGACGACCAAAAAGTTACGACTCAACATATCAACATGTCCGTATTTATGAGTGCGGAGAGTTTGGTTCAATTGACGCAATTTGGTCAGTACGCACAAATGACGGAAGAGTTCTTAACAAAGAAAGCCGATTCATTACAGGATTTGCTGCTGACATAAAGGACATGCAAAAAAAATCTGCATTTTACTTCAGTACAGTTGAAATCGACAGCGAACCAGCCTTTTATTCCGGTACAATGCCCTCCGGAGGCTCCTATTATTTTCCAACCCTCAAATTCTCGGCGGACTCCCTTGAAAAAAACGAGTCTGCTCATTCAAAAATAATGGTGTTGAAAAAGGGTGAGCGCGTTGCCGCTGCAACCATTTACTTACCAAGAAGTGGTCTTGGAGAGCAAGTTTCAGTCTCACTTGCTCTGGGAAAATCTCTTCGTGGCACTCCCTATCAGGCAACTGTCAACTGCAGAGCAGCATCACCAAAGCTGAAATATTGGTTTAAAAATTGTCTTGGAAAAAACTCTACTGGCTTAGAAAACCGAAGCTGCAATTTATAGTTCCAGCAGTCCACCCTGAGCAAGAATCTGGAATTGATCTGACAATTCAAAATATGTTTTTTCCCAGTATTGCCTGTCATCAAAAAACGAAAAGGTTTGCTTAAAAAAGGGATCACTCCACCTGCCGGCAATCCATCCTAAATAATGAACCATTTTTAATGTGCGAAGGGGCTCAACGAAAATTTTCCAATCTTGTGGAAGTGCGCGAAACTCACTGTACCCCTGAGTTAGCAACTCAAGGGCATAACTCGATGGATTCGCACCTTCAACATCTTTCATGTGGTTCGGCAGCGATACACCGCAAGTCGAAGCCAGAGGCCATAAGTCTTGCATCGCAAGACCGAGCTGACAATCATCAAAATCAACAAACCAAAACTGGCCACCCTCGGAAGTCTGCACAAGGTTTAGCCGATGTAAGTCTGCGTGTACAGGAAGGAAATGATCTGCATGAGGAAGCCAACTCAGCCCCCGAAACAACTGTTCAATCAGTTGAAAAATGGGTTGCTCAAATTGCTTAGGCATTTGATTCCAACTCATTAAGTTTTGTAAGGGCTGAGTGAGATACATCTCGAGACTGAATTGAGTTCTCGAAAAAAACTCCGGATTGATTCGGCGCTCAAACAAATTGTGCATTCGGGCAATCGTGCGGCCTATAGACAATACATCCTGTTCTTCCAACTCAAGTGGCACGCGCCCCCTGACCTTCTCCCAAACCGCAAAGCAAAATGACCCGATCTTTCCCAACGTGTGGGGATAAACCTTTCCATGACCCGTTTCGTTAAGCAATATCTGAGAGAGAAGATGATTTTCCGGATGAATGACCGATGTCGCCACAATCGGAATGAGCTTTGGAGTCTCAATATTTTCATCAGCCAGCAAACTTATTAGGGCATGTTCACTGATGAGCATCCGAGATGACCAGCGCCCTGGCCTATAAAACTTTACAATGATCTGATCGACGCCTTTGGGCTGTGACTCAGCCTCAATTTCTACTGCATACACCCTATTCTCCATACTATTGAGCTGCTGAAAGCGCCCTGTCGAGCGCAATCCTGTTGCTTCA
>JBEAPS010000310.1:0-9164 GCA_041164285.1 Pseudomonadota bacterium | reverse complement strand
ATTCGTCAGATTTCTGACAAGACTCTCCTTCTTTCTTTCTTCCCAAGTATGCAGCGATGGACACAGGATTATTTGATGGTTTTTGATTATCCTGAAACAATCCTCCAGCCCAACAGTGACGAGCAGAATGGCTCACTTGAAGCAGAATTTATTGCCCAGTCTGCCATTGCAAAAGTTGAGTTGCGTTGGCCCTGATTTTTGACACCTCAATGACATCTGATGAGCTCCGATACCCTGTCTGAAATATCGCATCAGCTTCTAGTTGAATGCGAAAAAGATGAGGGAACGGGCGAGAATGGCACAAAGCCAACCCAAATATATTCTCACAGAGCGCATTGCTCAGGGTGGTATGGCTGAAATCCACCTTGGCAAGCTCGTGGGCAGTGATGGGTTTGCTCGTGCCTGTGCGTTCAAACGCATTCTTCCCCACTATGCACAGGACAACGAGTTTATCGAGATGTTTCGCAATGAGGCAAATGTTGCGAAACAACTTCAAAATAAAAATATAGTTCAGGTTTTCGATTTCGTATCGGATGGCTCTAGCTACATGCTGGTCATGGAATTTGTCGATGGTCAGGACTTGCGCGGTGTTCTTTCAGCTGCGGAACAAAAAGGAAAAAGAGTTCCGATTGAATTGGCGTGTTATATAGCGATGGAGACCCTCTCAGGGTTATCGTATGCCCACTCAGCAGTCGATGTGAGCGGAAAGTCTATGGGAATCATTCACCGCGACGTCAGCCCACAGAATATTCTGTTGAGTTACGACGGTGATATTAAACTGACTGATTTTGGTATTGCGAAAGCTGGAACCCAGAATTCTAACACTCGCGTGGGAGTGCTGAAGGGCAAGTTTCGATATATGAGTCCAGAGCAAGCAAGCGGGTATAACATAGATGCCCGCACCGACCTGTTTGCGGTGGGAATCATTCTCTATGAAATGCTCACGATGGCTCGTCTATTCAAAGGCGAAGACTTGGCTGTTCTCGAAGCTGTCAGAAAGTGCGCTATTACCCCTCCAAGTCAGACCACCGGTAATGGCCATATTCCTCAGGAGCTTGATGCCATAGTAATGAAGCTCCTCTCGAAGGAACTGCATTTGCGCTACCAGTCGGGACGTGAGGCTGTGCGTGACTTGAGCAAGTTTCTCTACAAATACCGCCCAGACTTTTTTGTTGGTGAGTTAGCTGACTATCTCCAAGATCTTTTTCGCGAAAAGCTCGAAGCTGCGCGCGAGCGACTGCGTTCGACCCTTGCACTTCCCACGGGCCAGTTCGACACGTTCTTAGGCACCAGTAACGTCTTTGGTGATAGAATTGAGTCTAAGAACCAGTCTCAAGTTGTTGACCTCACAGCATCCGGCACGAATGTCAGGGGGGCCTCGCGAGCGAGTGCTGGGTCAGCGCGGTCATCTGGCATCGCAGTTGCAATGGGGCAATCGCAGCGAGGCCGATCGAATAGTAGTCAATCTTCATTAAGCCTCTCGAGCCGCTCTAAATATCAAACAGGTGGGGGTGCGTCGGTTAAAACGGGTGGCTTACCCCGTTCACGCATTGCCTCTCCCCCGAATGCATCAATGCCGGCTTCGATCTTCTTCGAGCCTGCGAAAGAGACTCGCAGAGCGTCGCAGAGTTTGCTTCTGCCTATTTTAGTTCTTTTAATTGCAGTTGCTGCGCTGTTCGCCGGCCTCGTCTATGTGCGAAATAGAAATAGCGGTGCACCTGCGACCCTGCAAATCAAAACAGTTCCGGCAGATATTCGCATGATCGTAGAAGTCAACGGGCAGCCTATCAACGAGGGCAAACCTCTTGGATTTCCATCTGTATTAACTTTACCTTCTGGAAGTTATCAAATTCTCTTAACGAGGCCTGGTTTCAAACCCAAGGCGCTGTCGCTAGATCTCGCTGCCGGAGTGAGTCATGAAGAAGTGATTCGGCTAGAAGCGGAACGTTTTGAAACTGCGAGTGTGGAGATCATCACTGTGCCCGAGGGTGCTACGCTTGTGAGTGAGGAAGGCTGGGGTGAGGGACGCACTCCACACACGATTCATCATCTGCCTGTCAATCAAAAACTCCGCTTCCGTTTGAAACACCCCAATTGTAGGAATGTTCCAGTAGAAATTGTTCTCAATCGAAGAGATGCTACTCTCGGACTTGTCAAGAAACGATATGAGCTCCGCGGTTGCAAAAGATAGGGTTTCATCCGGACTTTACAGTGCTGAATCTCTTCAGTAGAGAATCGGACTGAGTCACACGCCGTCTTCAGATTGAGAGCAGGTTTTCATGTTTCATCTACGAGGATTACCTCGGAATCAAATTTTTTCTGATTCTGCCCCAATGTCATCGGAACTGATAAAGGTCGCGGAGGAATTTAGAGCATGGGTTGTTCGCGACCTCATGTCGCTCAGTAGCGATGACAGGCGCGGATACCGTGGTGATTATTTATTTGTGATTGATGGAAAACCCTCTTTTCTAGTCATAGTGACACCTGAGTCTGTTTCCAGTGGCCGACTCGAATTGTGGGACAAGGCTGGCAGTCTCAAGCTTGATTTGGGTTTCCCGCTAGAGTTGAGTGAAGCCGAGTTGCAAAACTTATTGAGTGACGAAGGTTCAGTACGTGTTCGGGTAGAAACCGATTCAAACACACTTAGGCGCCTCCTTATGGGAACTTTGAAGGCTCGAGTGGCTTATTTGAATGGACTTGTTAGAATTTGTGGGGACTTGCCCTGCTTCATGCGACTTGTTGGTCTACTCAAGGGGAAGGGCGTGGGCCCAATGGCGAACGCTCAGCTTGACGCATAAGGAGCTGCTGCTCCTCGGCGCTCACCGGAGTGCGCTTTCTTCTCATGAGTTTGTACTCGGGCTCCGTTGTTGCATTGGGAGCCATGATAGGAAGCGAGTCTTGTCGGGATTTCTGATTGAATCCGGAAAAGTCATAGACTTCTGAGGCGGCTCTGGTTGTCGGAAGCTGTGCTGGCTCATCTTCCCAACGCATAGAACGAGGTTGGTTGCGAGGTTGACTCACTTCCTGCTCACTGTTTCCGGAGACACGCGCCCGCAAATTTAGAGTCATTTCAAAAAGGTCAACTATACGATCGCAAATGGAATCGATGTCGTCATCGGTCAGTGAGCGCCCAAATCTGTTTTCCTGACTGTGATCCGCGATGATATCGCGAATAGCTTGTCCGGTCGCTGTTCTGAAAATGTTCATACGCAATCCTTTGAATTGTGCTATGCAGAGACGCTACTCATGAGGAAAGTTTCTCACAAAGTGAGTCATGGTAGAGAGCAGTGCACTGAATTTGTCATAGGAAAGAAAAGCATATGCCCGTGCAAATTAGCCCATCCCTTGAAAAAAAACAGAGCCTTGCAACAAGCGTAAATCCAGACTGGTCGAAGGCAGCTCGTTACGAGGGGTGCTCTGAGACGCTGTTGCCCATGATTTGTCAGCATGTGTCTACAGGCCAAGTGTTGATGCTTGGCTACGTTAATCAGGAGGCATGGCAGCGCACTTTGGAACTGGGTGAAGCCGTGTTTTGGTCTCGTTCACGCAATGCTCTTTGGCACAAAGGCTCCACATCGGGACACCGTTTGATAGTCAAAGACATTCATTCCGACTGCGATGCCGACACTCTGCTTGCATTTGTAGAGCCGCTCGGACCGGCGTGTCATCGTCTGAGTGAAACCTGTTTTGACGAGCAGATCGACCTCGATTCCTTTTCGCGTACCGATGTTGGCTGGTCAGTAGTTGCGCGACTATTTCAAGTTATCGAAGCAAAAGCGCAAGGAGGAGAGCCGGAGAGCTATACATTTAAACTGTTGAGTGCTGGTTTGGACAGAGTGCTACGTAAAATGGGCGAAGAGTGTACCGAGGCGATCATCGCGGCTAAAAATATAACCATAACCGGTAATGCGGACGAATACCTTGAAGAGTCGGCAGACTTTCTCTTTCATTGGCTTGTGAGTCTGGCAGCACTCAAGCTGGAACCTAAAGATGTTATTGAAAAACTAAAAAAGCGGGAAGGTGCTGACCGTCGCGGAAATGTAAAGAAGATTTGAGAGCACTGAAACACACGGCACGTAGAGCTGAAGTGCATTGGAGCCAATGTTGTTCCATGACGACACAGTTCAGTGCAGTTTCATCTTAACGAGTGTCGGTTTGAAATCCATCCAGATCACATTGCCATAGAACTCACCACCCAAGGTGTCGGAGTAGACAATTTTGATGTGCCAGTCGTGCTGCTTGGTTTCACTAATGCAGGCGGGTCTGCCGCGATGAAAAAGAACATCACCCACCTCCAACACCGGATAGCTCAGGAGCAGATGTGCTTGAGCAACTGGAATGTTGGTAAGGTCAAACCCCTCATCATCATCACCCGCCAGTGGACCGAAGGGGCCGACGGTAATGAAATGTTCGCCCAGCTCTTCGATTAGACCCAAGTTTGCACTGCCCTCCGACACGTCGAGGCCTCTGAAATAGACAACGATGTCGCCCTGTTCTAGTGGTTTTGAGGAAAGCGGTTTAAGCATCATCTGTCAAATATCCACAATCAAGAAGCTGCAACTTCTGCCGAAAAACTAATGAAGAGGGCAGCGCATGCAGACATCAGAAACCCATATACCCGCAGAATATCTTACTCACGAAAATGGAGCAAAGTTTCTGCAAAAGCTACCGATTTTTCAGGGTTTTTCTGATTCAGAACTTGTACGCATATATGCTTTAGGAGAGCTTCGACTCTACAAACCTTTGACCAGTATAGTTGTTGAAGGCGAGAACAGTGTCGGGATGTATATCATTCTTGAAGGGCAAGTAGGGGTTTATAAGGCAGGAAAAGGTGGCACAGATGGTGGTCACTTAATCACCCACCTGGGCAGCGGCGCCTGCTTTGGAGAAATGGGATTTGTGGATAAGTTGCCGCGCAGTGCCAGCGTCACCACTCAAAACCGAGTGCTTGCCTATTATTTAGACGGCGAAGTTTGGCAAAAAGCATTGGATAGGGATCTGCAGATGGCGCTCCGTTTTTTTAATAATTTTGCTAGAATTCTGAGCGTTCGACTGCGCCATCTCGATGAGCAATATATATTTAGCCAGAAACAGCTTTGGAAATATTCACTGACTCGCAGTATGGAGTGAAACTATGAGTCAGTGAGGTTACGTTCATGCCTGAATTGCCGGAAGTTCAATCGTTCGCACATGCGCTTGAAAAAGAGTATTTTGGTAAAAAAGTCGAGGGAATACTTTTTCATCGAAAGGATCTCAGATTTCCATTTGAGAAAGCAAAACTCATGCGTGTTTTCGCGCGCGGAACAACATTTCTTCGCCCGAGTCGGATTGCAAAGCAACTTATTCTGAAAACTGAGAATGGAATGGTTGCCGTGAGTTTGGGAATGTCTGGCTCATTTCTTCCTTCGAATCATCCGAAACGCTACAAACACGAGCATGTCACCATCCTCTTCAACGACAAAACAGCGGTCTGCTACATTGATCCTCGCCGTTTTGGGTTTTGGAAAGTGGTTCAATCTGAGTCCGAAGTCTCGTCGGCTGTTAATCCTCTCAGTTCTGATGAGCTTAAATCACTTTTATTGAGCAAGTCGTTTCGAGGCTCGTCGGTGTCAATCAAAACAGCATTGATGGATCAGGCCAAAATTGGCGGAATTGGAAATATTTATGCCCTTGAAGCCCTGCACTTGGTTGGTGTCAAGCCAACGCGATTGTGTTCGGAAATGAAGCCCAAGCAGCTGGTAGAACTCTCTCATGTGATTCCCGAGGTGTTGCAGCAAGCAATCGACAAAGGTGGCTCAACCATTTCAACCTATAGGCGACTGCACGGTGATCCCGGCGGGTTTCAGGAACTGCACCAAGTCTACGATCGTGCGGGTGAAAAATGTCTTCGTGAGAGATGCAGTGGGACAATCATCAAAATTGTCCAGACAGGCCGAAGTTCGTGGTATTGTCCTGTGTGTCAGAAGTCTTAATCGCAATAATGCAATGGAGTCTTTTCTCATGAATCAATGGACGTCCTACCTGAGTCAGCTGTGGCGAATTGAGACACTCCCTGACGTGTGCTGCGAGACAAAGAATGATGAGAATGGTTGGCAGGGCAAAGTTCATTACCCCGATGGTCGTCTGCCTTCGACCCCATGGATTCCATTGCAAAAGCCTTTGAAGTTAATGGTGCACCGCGAAGCGAAGCCGTGGGGATGTGAAATTTGGTTCACGGGCATTGAGGAGCGCGGTGTATGCTCTGTTGAATACGCTGATTGCGTTTTATCTTTGCCAGCTTATTTGGAGCTGTGTGCGGGCCCCCGCACCTCTCAAGATCTCCGCCTGGCTGACATTCCACTGTTAAAGATTCTTGATCCACACAAGTCGATGGAGACGGGTTGTCTCTACATAGAGGTGCACAAGGAAAAGTGGGAAACCTACTTTGTTTCAAAGATTGATAAAGAAGCTTGGCCTGCTGGGGTTGGTCAAGTTCTGTACGGATTTTCAGCAGTAAAAATGTCTGAATTTCAGGGTGATGAAAAACGTTTTAAAAATGCATTGCTTTCAGATGTTCGAGAGTACGAGATGGTGCGGAACGCGATGGACTCACCGGTTGATAGTGGGGAGAACTCCGCTCTCAGACAAAAGGCGAGTGCGTTGTGGCAAAATGTGAGGAGTTACTTTGATTTCATCGATGTTCGCGTTGGCGATGTCATTCGTGTGCCTCCTTTTGTTCCGCACAGTCTTCAAAATGGTGTTCAGGTTGTTGAGTTTCAGACACCAACCTATGAGCGCCTCATACTTGCCTTCAACCAAAAGGTGGTGACTCAAAATCATTGGGATACAGAGCAGGCACTCGATGTGGCCATCTTCAAATCAGGTATGCAGCTACATGCTGAAATGAGCGTCAGCAAAGGGGATGTTGAGTCGTCACATTGGTCAGTTGCCGTCGATTTCCCCGGGTTTAAGGTGCTCAGCTCCACACTCGAAAACATGGAGCAACGTGTTGAGGTGCCGCGCAATGGTGATGCTCACTCAGTTGTGTTTGTTTTGACTGGAGTGATTGAATTTAAACAAAACGATGGGGCCACGGTTTTAAGGGTTGAGGCAGGCGAAGCCGCACTCATTCCTTTTCGGAATCAAAAAGAAGCTTTGAGTCTCATGGCTTTGCAGCCCCACTCAAAACTTCTTTTTGTGTAACTACCTTCTTCTTCGACCGAAAGTATAAAGATTCAGGTCAATTCAACGTATCGCACGAAAGCCACGAGATGAGCTTGACACCGTCGTCGCTCGTTTTAAAGTCCAATTTGTTTTTAGGCATAACGGTAGAGGCTGAGGTTGATTTAACTCTGGCAAGTATTGAGCTTTTGTTAGCAGAAATTCCGCTCAGAGTGCCGTAATTCGAGTGGCAACCTGATGCGGCGCAATTACCTGTGCCACCACTTTGAACAATCGTTTTAATGTCGCTGTCAAACGTCAACGATGAGTCACACGCGGATGAAGAGCCGCCTGTGTTGGTTGTTTCTTTATTATCATCACCGCATCCAGCAAGAGCAAAAATTGTACAGGTCAAAATCAGTTTTTTCATCTCAAATTCCTCCAAGGTCTGGACTGAATTTTAACAGAGAAGATGCGCACTGGTACAGTCCGCTTTGAGTAAGATTGACAGTGAATTTTTCTCGATGGTCTTCAGATGTGTTGCTGAATGGTCGAGAGAAACTGCTGAAGGCGTTCCGTTTTTGGTTGTTTCAAAAGTGACTCCGTTTGTCCCGATTCAATCACCCGGCCATCGGCAAAAAAGTGGCAGGTATTTGAAACGTCGAGAGCGAACCTTATTTCGTGAGTAACAATGATCATCGTCATGCCACTGTGGGCAATGCTTTTCAGGAGTTCAAGAACTTCACCCACCAACTCAGGATCGAGAGCGCTTGTTGGTTCGTCGCAGAGTAGAACTTTGGGTTCCACCGCAAGAGCACGTGCTATGGCAACCCGTTGCTGTTGCCCCCCGGAAAGCATTCGTGGGTATTTCTCTGCATGTTGAGAAAGCCCAACGCGGTTGAGGTAATCTCTTGCAGTTTCAAGTGCCCTGCTACGAGATTGACCCAAACGGAGGTGAGGAGCGAGAGCCACATTTTCGAGCGCATTGAGATGTGGGAATAGTTCAAAGCGTTGAAAAATCATGGCTGTTTCACGCCGCAGCTGATGAGCCTTTGCATGGGTGGTATAGGGTTTGTCGAAGATCTTGATCTGACCTGAGGTGATTGTTTCAAGCCCATTGATTGCCCTTAGACATGTGCTCTTTCCCGAACCTGATGGACCTATGAGAGTTACAACCTCACCGGAATTGATTTTTAGGTTGACCGAGTCAAGTGCTTTGGTGATTCCGGATGAACTCTGGAAACTTTTACACACGTTGATCATTTCGACTGCAGTAGTCATAGCTCTTGTATCCTCGTTTGGAGAATTTTAGGTTGGAAACTAAATCTGTAGGTCTGCAGACATTCGCATTTCTATCATGCGTCCCAACCGAGACAGAATTAGATTCATCACAAAATATATAACTGCAACGAGAAACCACACTTCAAAACTTCTGAAGCTAATGGCGACCATGTTGGTTGCAGACTTTGTGAGTTCCACAATGGAAATAACACTTACAAGACTGCTGTCTTTGACGAGACTCACATATTGGCCAACAAGAGAGGGCATCAACCTGCGCAGCGCGAGGGGGGCTACAACAAAACGAAAACTTTGAAATTGAGTCAGACCGAGTGAAAGGGCAGCATCATGAGGTCCCCTGTCCAGATTCGTGAGGGTGCCACGGACAAGTTCACTGATATAAGCGCCACAAAATAAACTCAGGGTTGCAATGCCAGCTTGCTCGGCAGTCATTTGGAAAGCGGAAGCAATCACAAAATACATCACGTAAAGTTGGACAAGAACTGGAGTGTTCCGAAAAATTTCGACAAAGACTCTTACCGAGGCTCTGGCTAGAGAATTTCCTGAATGAAGGACAACACCTCCTGCTAAGCCAATGAGGCTGCCGAGAACAATGGACACTGCACTGACCCAGAGGGTGCCCCAAAGCCCATAAATCAGGAGTCCTGGTTTGTTTTCTTCGTCCAGCCAAACATACTCACGCAGACTTTGAAAATCCCAGTCGTAGTCGAGGGAGTGAAAGCCAC
>JBEAPS010000309.1:0-7287 GCA_041164285.1 Pseudomonadota bacterium | reverse complement strand
GTCATTTTTAATCCTGCTCCGTTAGGGAGCGGAATTATGGATTGCACGCTGCCTTTACCGAATGTCGGCATGCCAACGACGAGAGCGCGGTTGTGGTCTTGGAGGGCACCGGCAACGATCTCAGATGCGCTTGCTGAAGCTTCGTTAACAAGCACAACAAGAGGCATGTACGGGTGAGTTTGACGTTTGGTTGCATACTCAACCTCTTGCCGAGCTCTGTCGCGGCCAACAGTAGAAACAATAATTCCGGAGTCTAAGAAGAGATCGGTTATTCGTACGGCTTGATCGAGAAGGCCTCCAGGATTACTTCTTAGGTCAAGGACAACACCGTTTAACTTTCCGTCATTCTCGTTTTCATACTGACGCAAGGCTTTGTCCACTTGCTCGCTTGTTTCCTCTTGAAAGACGCCGACTCGAATATATGCGTAGCCTTTCGATAACTGCTGATGCACAACGCTTGTGCTTTTTATAATCTCTCTCACTAACTGAATTTTTCGTATCTTTTTTTGAACTTTTTTTTCAGTGTTGTCTTCGTTGTTTGTTTCTATTTCGAGTTTGAGGGATGAGCCAGGTAAGCCTCGAAGCTTGTTGAGTACTTCATCGATATTATCTTTAGTAATTCGAACAGAATCGACACTGACGATGACATCTCCAGCTTCGATCCCAGCCTTGGAGGCGGGTGTGTCGGGAACGACCTCGATGATTTCCAGTCGACCATTTTGTTGCGTAAGAACCACTCCAATGCCACCGAACTTTCCTGAAGTGTCATTGGTCAATTCTCGAAGTTGCTGTGGCGGAAGATATGACGTGTGTGGGTCGAGTGAACTTGTCATACCCTTGAGAGCTCTATCGATGAGCGCGTCGCTCATCACTGACTTTTCGTCAACGTACATTGTTTCTAGCAAGTTCAAAACTCTACTAAATGACTCAAGTGCCTCAAATTTCTTGTTTCTTGCTTCAAGTGCTTCTGCCGGTGTTTCAACTCGCTGCTTTTCCCCGACTTCTATGGGAATTGGCGACGTCTGTTTGCCCTGGGGCTCTGTCGTTTGGAGATCCGGTGCAGCCCATCCCACTTGTGTGCCCAAACAGAGGAGAAAGTAGGCTGTTGAATGTTTCACTCGAAGATGTTTGGACATTGGCTTCTCCCAGAAATTTTCCTAATTTTGACTGTGAGTTGGCATCGCGTCAAGAGGGAGAGTGGCTTTGGTGATATATAAACATTTAATGATTTAAGTTGTGATTCCGATACGCTTCTAAGTTAAAAGGGAGGTTGCGGGTGAGGAAACTAAATCGCGATGCAGTGGCATGCTGTTTTTGGTTATTGTTGTCTGCTCAGACCGTCTCATGTGGTCGGCAGACGAGCCCTGCACCGCAACTCGAAACGAAGATCCCAGCGGTCGATGAACGCGGGAGCGGAAGTGTTTCTGAAGGAGAAGAGACGTTTCGTTCGTCGAGTGAATTAGATAAGAGCCTCCAAGAAGCGCCTGAGCCTCGGCAGAGGCTTGAGATATTTCAAGCGAAAATTGAGCCACTCGCCTTACAAAGAGGGGGGAGCGCGCGCATCGTACTCCCATTGACAGATGATCCGACGGTAGCCGCTCAAATACAATCTATTGCATTCTCGAGCGCGAGTTCAGCTCTCCGTGGTACATCGGTGCAAGGGAGGGTGCTTGCCGTGGTTGTTGATGGTGACGCGGCTGAAGGACGTCATGACGCGAGAATTCTAGTTCAGCTCGGAAACGGTAGCATCTTTAGTCAGCCGGTCGCTATCAGTGTTCTCCCTTAAGTAGCCTAAATAGATCAAGTATCTGGCGAGGCGAGAGTTCTTCTGGGCGCTGGGTGAAGAGTATTCCAGTCTGCTCGGCTTTTTTCGACATCGAGTCTTCATCATCCCTCTGCTCCGCATGAGAGAAAAGCTGATGCATCGCGCTTGTTATGGTTTTCCTGAGCATTTTGCGGCGTGCGCTGAAAAGTATTGATGTGAACTGTTCAAACTGATTGATTTCACTCTCTCTAAGCAAAGGCTTTGCTTGCGGAGCGAGCTCGATGACCGCCGAATCCACCTTTGGAGGCGGCAAGAAGGCGCTGGCTGGAACAAATAAAAACTGATCGACATGACATGACAGTTGCATACGAACCGTGAGTCGGCCGTAGCTTTTGCAGCGTGGTTCAGAGGCGATACGGTCGGCAACTTCTTTTTGAATCATGAAGATGCCGGAGTTGAAGTGCATTTGGTATTTTAGGAACCAAAGCATGATTTCACTGGTAATGTAGTAAGGAATGTTGCCAATGCATAAGGAAGGCGTGCCGATTCCTGAGCAAACTTTGTCGGGGTTAGTTTCGAGTATGTCACCCTCGATGACGTAAAGTTTACCTTCAAATTCACTTGCAAGGCTTGCTTGTAATCCTGCAACGGCGCGACTGTCTTTTTCAACTGCAATCACCGTCCAACCTTCGTTGAGTAATGCGCGTGTCAGTGCTCCAGAGCCTGGTCCGATTTCGAGGCATAATTTATTTTCAGGCTGCATCCAGCGCGAGGCACGTGAGACAATTTGATGAATTATTGATTCGTCCTTCAGAAAGTTTTGGCCAAGATTCTTTCGCGTTTCTAGTTCAAAAGAAAATGTGTTGCCGCTCGCAAATCTTTTATTTTTTTTCATATGAGTCACTCAGTTTGTGTATGTATATCGCGAAAATGGGTGCGGAGAAGCCAATTGGGTCGACGGTAAAAAGGCATGAAGAGCAATCATTGTCGCATTGTCGGAGCAGAGACTCATTGGGGCGAAGCGAATTTCAAGGTTTGGAATTTCAAAAATTCTTTCACGGAAAGATTGATTAGCGGCAACTCCTCCTGCAACGACTATGGAGCGAATACCCTGGTGGTCTGACAATGCATTCTTGATGCGGTCAATCAATTGTCCAATTGCAGCATGTTGGAAAGCATCTGCGATGTCAGCTTTGGTTGCCTCATCAAGAGTAGAACCATTGATTTTTCCGGTTGGGTGCTTGAGTTCTCGCCGAACGGCATCAAGCACCTGAGTTTTTAATCCGCTGAAACTGAACCCATAACGATTTTCCCGGTCAACCAAAGTGGAACGAAATTTGAAGCGTGAGAGCCCCGTTTGGCTTTTTGCTGCAAGTCTTTCGATTTGTGGTCCGCCAGGGTAGGGCAAACCGAGCATTTTACCTACTTTGTCAAAAGCTTCGCCGCATGCGTCGTCAGATGTATGCCCGAGAACTGCTCGCTCGCTCACCGATTTGAGTAAGCTCAGATGGCAATGGCCTCCGCTGACTGTAAGTGCAAGTGCAGGGAAGAGGGGGAGGCTAACTGGTAGCCAAACTCCGAGGTCACTTGGAAGGGAGAGCTTCTGTAGCAAAAGCGCAGGTGCAAGATGTGCGTCTACATGGTTTATGCCAATCAAAGGCTTACCGATAGAGCTCGCCAATCCTTGCGCGAAGAGAGCTCCTACCATGAGTGCTCCAATGAGGCCTGGACCGAGAGTCACTGCTACTGCGTCAAGACTAGAAATATCTAAGTCAGCTTGAATCAGGGCTTGAGAAGCCAACGGCGTGACGCGTAGGAGGTGATCTCGCGCAGCTACCTCGGGTACGACACCGCCAAATTCAATGTGCGACGTTTGACTCTCAACAACGTGCGCGAGAATTTTTAAGTTTTGAGGCAATCCTGACTTCCAGTTTCCCTGGCAGAACTCAGCCTGCAAAATAGAAACGGAGGTTTCATCACATGAGGTTTCAATAGCTAATATGGTCAGGACGGACACTTAAACTCCCAGTCGTTCCAGCCGCTCCTTTGAAGCTTTGCACTCTTCCTTTTCTGGGAATTGCTGCACACACTCCATATAAAGAGCTTTGGCGGCTTGTAACTCCTTTAAGTAGACACAGCTATCGCCTGCCAGCAAGAGCGCGCGCGGTTTTCTTTCGAATGACGGATATTTGTCAATGATTTCAAACAAATCAACTGCAGCAAGGTCATAGTTTTGCAGCTGAAACTGTGCCTCAGCTCTGAATTCCATTGCAAGCGTCTTCATGGATTCATTTTTGGAGCCGTGTATGATGCTCGATGCGAGTTTCACAACTTTGGTGTAGTCTTTTTTCGCATAGGCTGCGCTTAAGATTTTGGCGAGTTCCGCTGGCGATTTTACCTTGAGCTTAGTTTGCGGTTTAGCATTTGCGTCTTGAGCTATTTTCGCAAGCAGCTCCGCTTTTGTTACACGCTTTTCGATTCTTTGTTTCCACTCTTCGAGTTCAGACAGCTTGGAACTGTGAGTGTCGTCATTGAGAGGTTGCGCGTCCAGTCCGCTGCCAGTTTCTCCACCTTGCACGCGAGCAAACTTCACTCTTAGCTCATCGATCGCACCTTGTGTCATGGCCATTTGTCGTTTGACTTCGTCCAAATCATTTTTGGCAGATAGGAATTTACGGCTGGATTCGTCGGATGAGTCTTTAACGGCATCAACCGTACGGTCTCTCAGTTGAAGTTGTTTTTCCATACTCAAAATTCTGTTTTCATATGCGTCTAGCTGTGCACGGATTTCCTCTTCACGCTTGGAAGTCATACATCCGGTTGTAAGCAATGCCCCAATATAAAAGCAGAAAAACAACCCTTTAGAGCGACGGGTTCCACAGTTTTGAATCGAAGAGTTGGTTTTACGACTCATGAGATTATTTTTTCCTCGTAAGGACATGTGAATTGATTTCATAATTCGGTCAACAAGAGTGAGAAAAGCTCATCTTTTGAAAATACGCATGATCCAGACACAATTCAACTCTTAGGACTGGAACTGTCATGGCAATTTTGCAGATAGCCAAGCACTTGATTGATGGAGTAAACGCATTTTTAAACGACGTTACAGAATTTCCAGGTGCGGTGAAAAAAAATGACCCGGCAGCCCGCTCATCATCGGAAATCTTATTGTTATACCCAGGAGTCAAAGCGGTCCTGCTTCACCGAGTTTCTCATATGCTTTGGAAAAGTAATGCACAGTGGTCGGCGCGTTTGATGTCTGAAGTGGGAAGGTTTGCCACTGGAATTGAGATTCACCCGGGTGCAGAAATTGGCCGTCGCGTGGTGATCGATCACGGAATGGGAATCGTTATAGGCGAAACTGCGGTTATCGGAGATGATGTTGTTTTGTTTCAACAAGTAACTCTGGGGAGCGCACATTCAGCTCAGGGCCGTCGCCATCCAATCGTTGAGCGGGGTGCTGTCGTCGGGGCGGGAGCAGTCGTTCTCGGAGCGGTTGTTGTGGGCGAGAACGCAAGAGTTGGTGCGGGTGCAGTTGTTACCAAAGACGTACCACCCAACAGTGTTGTCGTGGGGATTCCTGCTCAGGTGGTCACTCGGTCTCGGGCACGGAGTCGTTCTTAGGGTTCTCAGGAACAAAATCGGTTGGCGTGTCGTATAGAATCTTTACGTCGACACGACGATTCATGCTTCGATCTTCTGGAGTTTCATTGGAGGCGACAGGCTGCGTGTCCGCAAAGCCTGCTGCATAAAGGCTCTGGGGGGTGAACTTATGGTTTTCAATGAGGTAACGAACCACGGCAGAGGCTCTGGCAGAACTCAATTCCCAGTTGGTCATTCCGTTTCTGTTGAAAGGAAGGCTATCGGTGTGACCCTCAACTCTGATCTGTCGGTTCACATTTTTAATGGCTGCGGCAACACCGTCCAGAGCTGATTTTGCCTCTTGATTTAACACAGCCTCGCTTGGTTTGAAGAACTTTCTGGCAAGCAGCGTGATTCGAATTCCATCATTGTCACGATTTACAAAGACAACTCTGTCCTCGGGACGTTGATTTTGAGCCTGAGGAAAATCTTTGGGCCCATAGAGGCGCTCCATAAGAGTTCGTTCTATTCTTTGAGCATCGGCAGATATAATTGCCGCCATTTCTCTTCGATTTCTCGTCACAATTTGTTCGCGGTTTGTGTTTCCCTTCAGGAAGCGGAAAATGCCGTTCTTCATGTCCATGCCACGAGGAACACCCTCTGGCATGGTTTCATCATCGAATTCATTTGCAAATGCTTTTTGAATTGAAACTTCAACTTTCTTTGCTTTGGATTTGTCCAGATTGGCCATCGCGTAAAGCACCACGAAGAGTGCAAACAGGAGGGTCATCATGTCTGCGAATGCCACAAGCCATCGTTCGTGGTTTTCAAATTCTGGGCATTTTTGTTTTTTTGCCATGACGCACCTTTCACAAACCCTGTCGGACAGTCAAACCACGCTCAATTAAGAGTGTGCTTTAGGTGATTTAGTGTCCATGCATTCCGCGAAGCCGCTCTGCGAGTACTTTGGGGCTATGGCTTTGCGCTATACCGAGAACTCCAATCATCGCCATTTCGCGTGCTACTTTTTTGTGATGGCACATGCGTTTGATCTTTTTGCCACAAGGAAGTCCGAACAGATTCGCGATTGCAACACCATAAATTGTTGCAATGAACGCAGTTGCGATTCCAGGGCCAATTGCGTCCGGGTTACTCAAGTTGGCCATCACCACCATGAGTCCCAACACGGCGCCAATGATTCCCACTGTGGGCGAAAAGGCTCCAACATCTTCCCAAAACTTTGCTGCAATTTCTTCCTCTTCATAAAGAAGTGCAATTTCGCCTTCGAGGATTTCTTGGATAACGTGTGGCTCGGTGTTGTCCACTAGCATCTGAATCCCTTTTGCCAAAAAGTGATCCGGTAGGTTTGCAACTTCCTTTTCGAGTGCAAGAAAACCATCTTTTCGTGCAAGCTGCGCGAGCCGCTCAACGTCGGTAATGAGTTGCTCCACGTTGATGTCAGGGCCTTTAAGGAACATGCCAAGTGATTTGAATGAGTGGATCATGTCAGCCATCGGGTAGGCCACCGTCACCGCTGCAAGGGTACCGAGTCCCACGATCATGAGCGCAGAACCACCCCAAAGTGCAATGATTGGAAGGCCCTTGAGAGCGGCTGTTCCCAACACTGCAACGATCCCAAAGACTGGTCCAAGAATACTGGTAAGTTCCATTTTTTATCCCCTGACATTCTCAACCGAATTATAGCAGAAGGGCGGTCGTAGAGTGGCAGTGGTTTTGACGGTGCAGAAATAGCCTCAGTCACGGAAAAGATTCCGGAGAACGAAAAAAATGTTCTCCTTGCGTTCTGCGAGCCTGCGTGAGTAGTACGCTTGCCAATGCTCTCCATAGGGGAGATAGACTGTCATATTATGCTCTTCTTGTGCGATTTTCTCCCAAGTTTTCTGTCGCATGCCATAGAGCATTTGAAATTCATATCTATC
>JBEAPS010000308.1:0-3137 GCA_041164285.1 Pseudomonadota bacterium | reverse complement strand
GGAGCGAAATATAAATTCTATTTCACCAAAGCTGAGAATGTCTGCGTTTGTAAGAATATCTCCGGTATTAATTAAGCCGTTGACCTTCAAGGGTTCAGTGACTGAAACAGGTACGATGGTCCAATTGTCAAAATGTCGAGTTATGACTGCATGCCGTTGAGGTATTGATTGGTCGTTGAGCACAACCTCAAGGCCAGTCTGAGAACCTAATCTGTTTTCTCCGAACTTAAGACGATAGTCTCTTCCTTCTTTTTCACCTTTCAATTCAATGAGCCATCCAGTAGTGATCTGCATTCCGCGGATGTTTGGTTTTTTCAGCAAGATAGGCTTGTTAATTTCGTTTTTGCCGGCAAGTAAACTGATATAAGTGAATGTTTGAGTTCCGATAGTAATTTGGTCAGCATGGCAAAGTGGCGTCGGCGAATGGCAAGAAATTCCATTCACAAGAAGGACTTTCTCGGTGTAGCCCGGATACAAAATTGCAGACTCGCCAGAGAGAATTTCCAGTGTAGCATGATGTCTGCTCACTTCAGGTCCGGTGATGACGAGATCGCTGCGCGTAGATGAACCAATTGTGTTCGTGCCGGGATATAACCTGAAGTCTTCGCCAAAATGAAAGCCGTCTATTCCCAAAAGCCAACCTGATGTGGCAAGAGGATATCTTAAGGTAGGGTTCTGTCCTTGAGAACGTACCAAGGCATCATCGACGTTTGATTTGTTGTCGAATTGGATTGGCGCAATGCGCTGTGTGTTTTTTGTGATGACTTGCATGTTTGAAATATAGATCGACTGGAAAAGGAAAATCCTGCATCTTGTCCAAATTGTTGTCCTGAATGTCTTGTTTTGCAGGGCAAACTCCATGATGCTCAGATGAAGTTAGTTTTGCGTTGAATGGAGAACAACATGACTTTGATGAAAGATGCACCTCTCCCTACCTTTGGAAATACCATAACCAGTATCGTTCGGGAGACGCTTGGTGCGGTTGCCGCGCAATTTGGAATGGAATCAGTTCAAACGGAACAGCGAGTCGTCAGGGCTTTTGTTCCGGTCGGAGACCGGGTTGTGGGAGTGAGACTGGGAGGGGCGGAGTTCGAGGGTCTGTTATTCGTCTCTGCCAATCGCGAAATGATCAGAACGCTTCGAGGAAAACTGGATGGTGAATCAAACTCAATCAATGAGACAGAGTCACTTTTTGGAACTGCGTTTGAATTGTTTAAGAACCGTGCTCAAGAGTATGGATGCCCTCTGAATAGGTTAGACGATACAGAGCCGTTAATCCAAAAATCAAGTGCGCCTGAAGAGTGGCTTGTGAGTCAATTGGTCTCTGAGGTTGGCGCATTTTGGATTTCATTTGGTTACTCCGGAAAATTACCTTTTTCTGCAGAAGAAGAGAGAAAAACAGCGGCAGAAGCAAAGGACATGACGTTTTTCTGAGTCACTAAAAAAACTTACTTGGTCAATGCATTGAGCTGGCAGAGTAAAGCCCCGTCAATGTAAATCTCTTTTGCTATTGGTGAGAACCCATTTAGCCCTGTCGGTTGAGCATCACTAACCGCGGAGAGATTCAGCCCGTTGTAATCGAATTTCACTGCTGGGGAAAAAGGGGAGTCGGAATTGAAAGAACCCCTACTATTCTGACTGAGTATCGCTCTTCCAGCACCCTCAATAACAATTGCGCTGAGTCGAGCGTTTTGAACAGCAAGCGCTTCTTCCGAACTCACGTACTTTTGACTCAGATTCATCTGAAAAAGCTGTCCGTCTCGCCTTCGTATCTGGTCAATGCGCATTTTTTCCTTGTCAACGATGAGTAGCAACGAAGACTCGGCATTCTCATACCGTTCATCTCCCACAAAGATTTGTTCTGTCTTTGAGATCTGATTATTGACATTCGATGCGCTAAAGAGAAATGTCAGCTTTCGTAATGATTGAGTTACCGGTGTTCCATCCTTGAGTGCTCTCAAATCGCATTGATAAAGTATGCTTTTTTTCTGGTCTGTATTGTTTTGTTCATTTTTTTTTGAGAAGAGCATACAGCCTTGGTTTACGAGAATTAACAGTAAGATGATAAAGGTGTTTCTGTACCTTTTTTTACTAACAAGCCAAACGGCGATTGTTGGAATGATGATGAGGAGCATAGACAAAGGATTGCTTCTAGCATTCGATTGATTGGATATAACACCGCAGTCGCTGGACTTCATACTTTTATTGAGAGGCATTCCAACAGCAGGATTAAGTACTGTTCCCCGAGCTAGATCGATTTCAGCAGCATCGAATTCAATGCGGAGTATATCCTTCCAAATGCCTTTGCCAAGAACATCAACAGCTTTGAAAACAGCTGCAGCTGCATCTCCTAAACGTGTTTTGGTCGACTCACCTAGAAAATTAATACTCAGCAATACAATGCGATCAAAGTCTCGTGGATCCGTCCCGAATTTTTTTTCAATGTTGAGCCGCGCCCTCCAAAGAGCTGAGCTCCAAACGAGACTAAATGCATGCCCTTCATCCGCAACTGTAGGATCGTTTAATGTTGGTGAATCCAGAAGTCGACGCAAATATTTGGTTCCACTTGTCCTTGATGCTCTCCAAATTCTCCCGAGCACTGGGTTGCCAGAATGAGCTGCGCTAAAATAGTCAGCATAGCCTTCATTCACAGCAAACCACTGCCAGCCTTCAAGGCTTTGGCCATCCCTGAGATGATTGAAGATCACATGACCTAGTTCATGGGCAATGATGCTTGGGTCGTGCCCAGCAGAAAAGCCCTTTGGGTTACAGGTATTTGCGTCGGTCCTGTCGAAGCAAGAATTGGGATAAACGAAGAGTGACTGCAAGCCAACAACGTACGCATTGTCTCTCTCTGTTTGGCTCGAGTGGATGCGATTATATTCTGGCGAAAAGTAAGCCCCCTGTACCTTAATTCGCGAAAGAATTTCCTGACCCCGTGGCAGAGTACGGAGTAAAGGTGCAAAGTAGTCATCCATCATTTCATTGATGGTTTCTGTAATTGTCACTACAGGGATCGTGTCGTTTATTCGACCTAGGGCTGCGGTTTGAGCCTCATTCAGTTGAATTCCAGTGAGACCTACTCCGGCAGGATTGTCACCTAAATATCGGATGGTTGCCCATCGACTGTCGATCAG
>JBEAPS010000307.1:0-4370 GCA_041164285.1 Pseudomonadota bacterium | reverse complement strand
GTGTTCAGACTAACAAGGCCATGTTCGAACTCTCCCAAGTTTATGCTTTAAGTAGTCTTCCTTTAAAAGCTTTTGAAACTGGCGTTGAATTGTTGCACCGTAAGCCTGCACATACGGATGTTTTTCGATTTCTTCTCAAACAACTTGCTGACAATTTTGATGAGGCGCACCTTGAGCAAATAGTTAAGGTGTATGCAGGACCCGCATCTGCAGAGCTTGCACGGGAAGTGTCTCACATGCTTGCATCAGCTTCATCGAGACTCTTGAGCTCACGCTCTGAGTCTGGACGTCAGTCAGCTATTCGACTCGCCAAACTTGCAGTCAGGTGGAGCCCAACCGCAATTGAACCGAAAATTGCACTCGTGCAATCGACAAGCCTATTGTGGAGCATCGAAAAAAACAGGCCAGTCGACCAACTGTTTATCGGATTTTGTGTTGACGTGACAGAGCTTGCCCTTATGCGGCGCCAGTCCACGCAGCTCTCACCTTTATCCGTGGAAAGTTTTCTCGAAGCTTGGGTCACCGAACTTGCAAAGTTTGGCTCTGAACTCGAGCATTCCATTCAAAAAATGAAAGCTGAGATTCTAGCTGTTTTCAAAATTGACAAGAGAACGCTGAGCTCTGCACCCGTTTTTGACCTTTCCTTTTTATGGGAAGTATTTTCTCGTCTCAAGAAACGGGCTCCAATCGGGGCACAACTGAATGATAGCCTCTCAGAACCTCTGAAATGGGAGCAAAGCCTGAAGGTGCTGTTAGGCCTTGAGAATTGGGTTGCCTCGAACTGCGAGATTCATGAGTGCTCCCAGTGTGGAGAGGTGCAGAAGGAGTTCTCATGGCAGTGCAGAACCTGTAACTCTTGGGAGTCTCTTAGCGTTTGGTCTGCAAATCGCTGAGTGAGGTGCTGCTGCTGGCCGGTCAGACTAACCTAGTGATTTTTTATTTGAATCCCGATGAGGTTTGGCATACGGCTCTCGGAGCGAGGAGGAGGCTGAGATGTCAACCCGAATTGGAACGTTATCGCGAGCAATTGCCATAGATGCTCTGAATCATGTGATGAGCAGACGACAGCACGCAGATGCGGTTCTTGAAAAATTGTTTAAACATCATGCTCAAGATCTTCGCCCGCTCGATCGCGCATTCATATTTGAAATTGTTTATGGTTCGCTCCGTTGGCTTTGGAAAATGGATTGGATCATGTCTCACATGGTCGATAGGCCGTTTACAAGCCTTGACCCGAGAGTTTTGTGTGCACTTAGAGTGGGTGCGTATCAAATTTTATATATGGACAGAGTTCCCGACAGAGCAGCCGTTTCAGAGACAGTTGAAGCTGTTAAAAAGGTGGGTGCCGGAAACGCAGCCTCGTTTGTAAACGCTGTCTTGCGCAGGCTTTCTAGAAAGGCCGAGTACTTCACGAAGCCTGACAAACAGACACAGCAGGCTGAATATCTATCTGTTCAGTTTTCTCATCCGCAGTGGATGGTTGAGCGTTGGTTGAGGCATGTTCAGCCAGAACGACTGGAACACTTGCTTTCTGGAAACAACAAGGCTCCTCCGATTGTCTTGAGACGTCTCCGTTCGCGTCCGTTGAGCAATGAAGAAGATTTGGCCACTTACTTGTTGCGGACGCAGGGCATTACAAGCGAATGGTTGCCCTTGAGTTCTGCATTGCGTGTAAATAAGTTGCCAGATTTTCAGAGTTGCGAGGCTTTTCAAAGCGGTTGCTACATAGTTCAAGACACCGCAGCGCAACTTGCTGTGCAACTTGTGACCGTGTCTGACACCGCGCGAGTTTTGGATGCGTGTGCTGCTCCGGGTGGTAAGTCTATAGCATTATGGGATCGTGGTCTTCGACCTGAGGGGTTGACTGTTGCCGACTCGAGTCAAAGGCGGCTAGGCACTTTGCAGGAGAATTTTAATCGAGTCGGTTTGACGCCATCTGAGGTGCTCATTGGTGACGTAGTTGAGAGTGTGCGGGGCAAGACATTCGACACCGTTCTGCTCGATGCGCCTTGCACTGCGCTAGGTGTTATTCGGCGTCACCCCGAAATTAAGTGGCACAGAACCCTTTCCGACATTGAACACTGTGTTGCTGAGCAACGTCGATTGCTTGACGGGCTCGCCTCTGCAGTGCGACCCGGAGGAGAACTCGCTTATATTGTGTGCAGCACGGAGCTTGAAGAAACGTCGCAGCAAGTGAGAGGGTTTCTTGAAAGAAACAAGGAATTCGACCTGGCCCCGCTTGAGTCGAGAATTCATGACTATTATAAGAAATATCTTACCAAGGACAATGAGCTTCTCATTTTGCCTGGCAACTCTGATGATCTTGATGGTTTTTACGCTGTCGTGTTCAGCAAACGCGAAAGCTAACGCTGCATCAGACAGTGTTCCCTTCGTGTTAGAGGGGCAAAAATTTCCCAGTTATTCGACGTTCAGAGAAGCGTTGAACCAGCAGATTTTTGCAGCGAAAAATCGAGTCTGCGTCCTGACCCAGCGACTCGACGATAGAGAACTTGCTCTTGCTTTGTTCTCAGCGAGTAGGCGCGCAGTTTTGACCGCTCTGAGAGTTTCATTGAAAAAAAAGACAACTGAGCGCGAAGAGCGGCGATTGGAGGAGCTCAGTTTTCTCGGCATTCAGATTCTAAAAAAGCCTTTGACGGCATTAAAAATGCAAAGTCCTACTCTTCTGGCGATAGACGGTCGAGCTTGGAGTGTTTCGAGCGAATTGCTTGAGTATTTAGCTAATGAGGTGACTATAGAGCCTGCAGCGTTGACCGCGACAGAGGTGTGCCGTTGGGCAGAAGATGCTGCAGGCGCCAAAGCTGCGACACGCCGTTAGAGCTTCACTGAATCCGTATTTGATAAGCTTGGGAAGGTCTTTTACTAGCGGAGAGGGTAATGTTGGTCTCAACTAAACTGAGTCGCCTGTGTCTGTCGATACTTTTCTTTGTCTTTGTAGGTTGTGGTCCACGACGCTGCTCTTCACTTAGTGACATTCCACCTGAGGAGCAGCTCAGAAGTTACATCGATCTTGCTGTCAATATCACCCGAATAGAGCAACGTGATGAGCTTGAGGGGCTGACGACGGGTGATTTTAAAGACTCGTTGTCAGCACTGTCAGCTGAGGCTTTCAAAGAGTCTTATTTGGACAGACGTTACGAGTTTGATGAATTTGAAATACTTGGACAAACTGAAGTCGAAACTAAAAAAGAACTGCAAATCGAGTACAGGGTGAAATTCAGAACGTGGATTACGGGGGAAGATAAAACTCGTGCTCCAGTTCAAGAAATTACTAGTATTGCGACTCTTAAGTACGTTCAGGGGCAATGGGCTGTTGCCTCGATAAAGCCAACTGATACGAGCTTCAATTGGGATGTCGGGCTTCCTTTGGACGGAGTCTCAACGAAGGGCGTCATCCAAGATGTGCCAGAACTCGAAAAGACAAGCGTGGAAGCCGAAGGGTCAAACGCGGAAGTCGAAGGGTCAAACGCGGAAGCCGAAGGGTCAAGCGTGGAAGCTGAAGGGTCAAGCACTGAGACTGACTCACAGAGGCAAGATGGAAAGAGCGAAGGGCTCTAGATTCGCCAATCTCAACTATAGATTAAAAAAAGTATTGAGCAGTCTGAACAGAGCTATGGGAACAGCAGATTGAGGGGAAGCCAAAAATGAAGCGAATATTGATAGCTGATGCAAGTAAAGCCAGTCTCGTGATGACAAGCGAGGTATTTAAAGACCATTTCCCCGGTGTACAGGTGGTAGTAGCGAGAACCTCTGCCGACGCCATTGAGGCTGCCAAAAACGCTGGAGAACTTGATGCCTTCATCATTGATTACGATCTTCCCGATAGAGATGGAGCATACACAGCCGCACGTCTCAAAAAGCAATTCAGTCAGCCCGTGCTCATCACAGCTTTTGATAGACTTGATGTTCAGGAAAATATTGATAGGGAACTGTCCGCTTTTGACGACTGTTTGAGTTGGATAAAAAAGCCAGTAAAGCCCGAAATGGTGGTCTCGCTTGCGCAGCGTTTCATTGAAGGTAAGCACAGATGCCAGCGACGAGTCGATTGCAGTTTGCCAGCATTCATAGAAGTTGAGCTTGTACCGGCCATGCCTCTTTCTGCATTGGCAACGGATGCAAAACGCTTCACTACAATGGAAGTTGCGCGTGCAAAGGTCGTCAGCCATAGCCGCGCATCCAAAACGGCGACAGGTAAGGCAGCGACAGGTAAGGCAGCTACAGGTAAGGCAGCTACAGGTAAGGCAGCTACAGGTAAGGCAGCTACAGGTAAGGCATCTACAGGTAAGGCAGCTACAGGTAAGGCAGCTACAGGTAAGGCAGATACAGGTAAGGCATGTACAGGTAAGGCAGAT
>JBEAPS010000306.1:0-2694 GCA_041164285.1 Pseudomonadota bacterium | reverse complement strand
TTCTGCTAAAATCTGGACTCGGGTCGTGACCAAGAAAACCAGCCACACCTAGCCAGAGGTCCGAGTGAACTCGACTCGAAAATGCCAAACTCAGATTGGTCGGGGTTGCAGTTTTTCTCGTGACAAAGCCGGTAGAACTATAAAAACTGTACTCTCCTCCAACATAAAGCCATGTGTTTCGTGCCGGAGAGCTGGCGTGCCCAACACTAAAACTCATCAAGCTCAGGAGGAGCACCAACAATGCAAACTTGAAAACATTCATCAGCTCAGTTTGCTCCAGTGTTTTGTTCTTTACCAAATTGTTCGACAAATTTCTTTGTCACAACGTCATCAGGGTCGAGCTCAAGTCCACGGTTCATACTTGCGAGTGCAGCAGCTCTGTCTCCCTGCTTAAAATAAACGCTTCCTTCAAGAAAATAGCTGATAGCGAGAGCTGGAAAGTCTTCTCTGATCTTTGTGGCGAGCCGTTTGGCGTCGTCGAATCTCTTTTCAATGATACTCCGCTCAGCATCGAGAATGTTGCGAATCAGCGCATTGAGGTCTGCCTTTTTTTCCGGAGCATCGGCTGCCTTGTCGGAAGCGACTTTCTTGAGCGTCACTGAAGCCTTGACCTCTCCACGGAGCGACGTCGGAACAAGCAGATGTGTCGTCTCAAATCCCTCAGCAGTTGCCCTAATGATTGCAGGCCCCTGCTTCAGGAGTTCTGCGATTTTACCTGAGTCAAGCAAAACGGGCGACTTCCCCAAAGGGCTTGCAACCCCTCCTGCAGCCGAAACTGCAACAATTTCTGCGCCCGCAGGCTCGGTGGTGATTTCCAAGGTTGCGCAACTGATACTCAGTAAGGAGCTCACGGAAATGAAAACTAACGAGAAACATCGCACTAACGATGGCTGCTGACACATTTTCACATTATACCTCACCTAATCTTATGAGGTTTATTATTCGTTTTTTTGAGTTTGGATACGATGTCAAATTTCCAAAAGTGGCTGACACTTGCACGATGAGTTAAGAGCGAGGAAAGCCATAGGCCAATTCAAGTCAGACAGCGAGGGAGCGTCGATGGAGACAACTCATCCCGTTTGAACTCCTTCAGCGACAGAGAATTCTTGGGGGGCTTGATTTAACAGCCTCTTGAGCCGCCGTTCCATCAGCCTCCGCAGGCGAAGCCACAGAAACGGCGGCTTCGATTTCAGCCTCATCAATTGGCTCCGGCAAAGGCCTGAGTGCAGCACCACCCGCAGTTGCTTTGCCATCGACACTCGTGATTGCAAAGTAAGGCATTTGCTCAATCACCACGATCGATCCACTGTCGCCTTCCTGCATGTAGCCAATGTGCTTAAGCTCATTGTTTTGCTTGGCAGCGACCTCAGGAGTGATCTCACGAGGGAACTTCATATGCATGAAGCGACCTTGCAAGGAACTCGATGGGTCTTGCTCCGAACTCACCCATGAAATAAACGTCACACCTTCTCCACTGCTATCAGCTGTCATGTTATTTGCGTTGAAGTGCATAAATCCTCGTCCTGAAGCAATTGAGTCTCGGGGGTCAGGACGATCCTTGGTTCCTTCGGCAAGCGTAACAAATCTGAAGTTGGAATGAACCCGAGCGGTCAGTGTGAATTGCAATCCACCGTCGCTCGTCACCTTGAGGAAAGAGTCGAACACCGTAAACGCTGTGTCTACCTGATCGAATGCTTCATTGTAGCCAGAACCTAGTGCATCGACTGTGTAAAGAAGCTTGCTATTCTCAAACACCTCATATCCTGAACCAGCCAATTCGGCTTTAATCACTTCTGAAATTTCAGGAATAAACTTACACACATCTCCGCCCTTACCCACTGAGCAACGCTGTAATTCCTCGAGCAATACTTCTCTCACGTTCATAACGTTTTTAAATTGTGCATAGCGGAACACACGCCGCCTCACTTCACCATGAAGGGAAACGAGATCGTGCGGTTCATTCCTGCTGTCTTGAAACGTCAGACGCAACGTCGGGTCTGCAACGAGTTTCTTTGATAGCTCTGTATCCCCAATCAATCGCGCTGCGCGTGTGTTTGCGACTGAACGAAGCTTTCTCAACTTGTTGATGACCACAGCGGGTGAGTTGACGTCTGGAGTTGCACGGAACACAGTCAAGTCTTGAAAGGTGGCACAGACATTTTGAAAGTTAGGATCGTCTTTCTTTAGACAAACGCCTCCTGCTGTATTCGAAGCACCCGCTCCTCCAGCCGAGGTTTGTACGGTCGAACTGTTGAAGAACTCCTCAATTGAGTTTTTACGAACAGAGAAGGCACTCAGTAATTGCTCCTGTGATTTTTGCGGCACACCTTTCAAGCGCATTGATTTACGAAGCTCCGAGACCTTGGTCAGAGTGCTATTGTCGAGCCAAAAATCTTGGTAGATCCTGCCATCAAACAAGTACAGCTTGACTTTGAAGTCTCTGGACAAATCGAGACAATGATTGGCCGTGTAAATTTTGAGGTTGAGAGGTGCTTCGGGAGAGTCTACCTCAGCCAATGCTGGATTTTCAGAGAACTCAACGAATGCAGTGCAAATTCGGGAACTGTCGATTGGGCCAAGAATATCTTTTCTACTATAAACCTCAATAAAACCGCCATTGCTCAAAAAGGATTCAGTAGAAATATCTATTTTTTCAGTATCAAATCGCATAAGCGAGCTTAATTGAGAACAATT
>JBEAPS010000305.1:0-2594 GCA_041164285.1 Pseudomonadota bacterium | reverse complement strand
GAGTATCAAGTGCGTCTCCTGAATCTTGAATGTGGGGTGTTTTTTCCCGTTCTTCACGGTCCTAATGGTGAAGATGGCCGATTGCAGGGCGTCTTTGAAATGGCTGAGGTAGCCTATGTGGGTTGTGACACCCGCGCGAGCGTCATTGGAATAGATAAGCATTTGCAGAAAATTGTTGCGAAACAGTGTGGTGTTGATGTCGTTAAATATGAACTTGTTGAGCTCGAGGATTGGCAGAATCAGGCATCGAGGATCATAGAGCGAGTGCGTAACTCTCTCGGCTTTCCTTGCTTCGTTAAGCCAAATTCGCTTGGTTCGGCCGTGGGGGTCAACCGGGCCAAGGATGAGGGGGAACTGACCCGCTGCATTAACGATGCTCTCGCATTCGATGATAAGGTTCTGGTTGAGGAGCCCATGTACGGTACTGAAGTTGAGTGCGCGTTTTTGGGAACAGGTGTTTCGCCGAGGATTTCGATTGCGGGTGAAATCGCACCCAAGGACTTTTACTCTTACGATGCAAAATATCAGGCAGCCGACGGGGCAGAGCTCTTTATACCTGCACGTCTTGAGCCAGCTCGTATGGAAAATTTGCGTAATAGTGCGGCAAGATTGGCAAGGGCTTTCTCTTTACACGGACTTTCTCGTCTGGACTTTTGGAACTGTTCCAAAACAGGGCGGTTTGTTTTCAATGAAGTCAACACCTTACCGGGTCTCACTTCAATCAGCATGTTTCCAAAGCTTTGGGAGCACGATGGAGTTCAGGGTTCAGAGTGGATTGATTTGCTGATTGCGAACGCCAAGTCACGGAGAGCACAGAGTTTGAAACGCCAGTTTGGAATCACTGCAAATTCCTAGAACTCAAATGATTGAAAATTAAATTAAGATCAGTTATCGAGGGCGGGAGTTTTGGGCCGCACTCCGTGGCCCTTTGATTTCTCTCACCATTCTTGAATGGAAGACTGAAGTTTATGGCGGCCACAGGCAAAAACCTATCCATCGTGCGCAACATTGGTATCTCAGCTCACATCGACTCAGGAAAGACCACGCTCTCCGAGCGCATTCTTTTCTACACCGGAAAAATTCACAAAATTGAAGAAGTGAAGGGCAAGTCCGGCGTGGGCGCGACCATGGACTTCATGGAATTGGAGCGAGAAAAAGGTATCACAATTCAGTCAGCGGCCACTTTTTGCCAGTGGGGCGATTACGAGATTAACCTGATCGACACTCCCGGACACGTTGACTTCACAGTTGAAGTTGAGCGCGCACTCCGAGTACTCGATGGCGCGGTCCTCGTTCTTTGTTCGGTTGCGGGCGTTCAGTCTCAGTCGATTACGGTTGACCGTCAGATGCGACGTTACAACGTTCCACGTATTGCCTTCATTAACAAAATGGACCGCGCGGGTGCAAACCCATACCGCGTGTGTGAGCAACTTCGTGAGAAGCTCAACCACAACGCATGGATGATCAACATTCCTATCGGTGCAGAAGATCAATTCAAGGGTGTTGTTGACCTCATCACCATGAAGGCCAACTACTATGATGGCTCAAATGGTGAGACTGTTCGTGAAGAAGAGATTCCAGCTGAACTCGTCGACATTGCTCACACCAAACGAAACGACCTCTTGGGTGCATTGGCAGATTTCGATGATGGCCTCGCCGAAAAATATCTTGCTGAAGAAGCTGTGGGTGTAGATGAAATTCGCACAGTGCTTCGCAAGGCGACATTGTCACTTAACTTTACCCCCGTTATGTGTGGTTCGGCGTTCAAGAACAAGGGTGTTCAGAACCTGCTCAACGCGGTTGGCTACTACTTGCCTAACCCTACAGAAGTCGACAACACCGCATTTGACCAAGACAAGAATGAAGAGCAGTTCATCATTAAGAATGACCCCAAAGGCCCCCTCGCGATGCTTGCATTCAAGCTGGAAGACGGTCGCTTTGGTCAGCTGACGTACATGCGTATTTATTCAGGAACTGTTCGCAAGGGTGACACAATTCTTAATGTGAACAACGACAAGCGGGTCAAAGTGCCACGCCTTGTTCGCATGAACGCGAATGAAATGATTGACTGCGAAGAAGCAGTTGCCGGTGACATCATAGCTATGTTCGGTGTCGAGTGTGCATCTGGTGAAAGCTTCAGCGATGGCAACGTGCGCTACACGATGTCTTCAATTTTCGTTCCGAACGCTGTGATATCTCTCGCCGTTGCGCCAAAAGACAAGTCGGCTCAGGCCAACTTCTCAAAGGCTCTCAACCGCTTCACAAAAGAAGACCCGACCTTCCGCGTTCACAGAGACGAGGAATCAGGTGAAACAATCATTTCGGGTATGGGTGAGCTTCACCTAGAAATTTACGTTGAGCGTATGAAGCGTGAGTTCAATTGCGAATGTATCGTTGGTAAGCCTCAGGTAAACTTCCGAGAAACAATCGCTGCTCGTGCTGAAATCAACTACACGCACAAAAAGCAGTCTGGTGGTTCTGGTCAGTTCGCTCGTATCGTTGGCTACCTCGAGCCTATTCAGCCAGATTAAGCTGGAAACATCAAACACTATGAGTTTTTAGACGAAACCGTGGGCGGCTCGATTCCTCGTCAG
>JBEAPS010000304.1:0-3805 GCA_041164285.1 Pseudomonadota bacterium | reverse complement strand
CCCATTACGTTGCGCGAAAAATTTTTATCGAGACGCAGGTTAAGGAGGCCATCGCTGATGGCTGTCAACAATTGGTTGTCATAGGCGGGGGTCTGGACACACTCGCAATGCGGACACATGTCACCAATCCCAGCCTGTCGGTCGTTGAGCTTGATCATCCGGCAACGCAAGCCATCAAGCGTCACGCCCTCAAAAACTTGGTGCAAGAAAATCAAAACATTCATTTTGTACCCGTCGACCTCACGCAAAGAACAATTTCAGAGGCACTCGCTGAAACTGACTTCAACCCGTCCAGTCCAACGGTTTTTGTCATTGAGGGTGTCCTTATGTACCTCACCGAGGAAGATGTTAGAGAAACTCTCGCCCATTGTGTCTCACTGTCTGCACAAGGCTCACGCGTCATTTTGACTTTTCTGGAAAAAAATAAATCCGGCACTGCAGCCTTTCAAGGTTCGCGGAACCACCTCGTGGGCGCTTGGCTTAAAAAAGAAAGTGAGCCCTTCATTTGGGGGCTGTCACCAAACAGTGCCTTTGAATTCTTTGCTTCAACCCGAAACACGGTGCGCACGATCTCGCAGTGGGATCAACTCACTCAAGCCATTGGTTCATTACCACACTGGATTCACCCACCCGCGCAAGGAGAGTTCATCGCTGTCCTTGAGCCAATGAGCTCACAGAAAAACGGAAACACCCCCCCCTGAGAAAAAGCTCACTCAATTTCTCAATTTTCCTCGGATTTGCACAATTCTAGATTTTGAACGTGTGATTATGCTCAGTCATTGACGCACGGGATCGATGCATTTGCAGAAAAAAAATAAAAATTAACACATCAAAGCAATTAAGTATCCAAAATTATATATAAAATTAGCAGATATTTATTATTATTTTATTTGAGCCGAAATAACAAGTAACAAGAGTAAAAGGAGGTCAAATGCTCTCACTTCGACACAGGTGGATTCGCCACACGCTCCTCACGCTATCAAGCGCAATCGCGTCTTGTAGCAATCAACAAAACTCAACCACACTGCCCGAATTCACAAACGAACAGCAAGAAGTCGCCCCACCGAGCAATTCCGACAGCTCATCACCCCAAGCACCGACTGACAATAAGCCCGACGGATGCGCAAAAGCACCTCTAGCAGCAAAGATGCAGAGTGGGCTCAGATACCAATCGACAGAAACCGTGGACGACAACCTTCAATCGCTCGATATCTACATGCCCGATGTCAAAGACCCCTGCACAGGCGTTCCTGTGGTGATTTGGGTTCATGGAGGCGCTTGGATGTTCGGTGATAAGAGCCAAGTGAGATACAAAGCTGCGCACTTCAATGAACTCGGATTCGGGTTTGTGAGTATCAATTACCGCCTGTCACCGGAAGTCTCAGCACTTGCTGACATCCCGTCCGAGCGCATTCGATTTCCAGATCACCCCAACGACGTGGGAGCTGCTATCAGCTGGGTGCATAATAATATTTCAAGCCATGGAGGGAACCCAAACAAAATCGCCCTGCTCGGCCATTCTGCCGGCGCACACCTTGCAGCACTGGTTGGCCTGAATCAGACCTATATCAGCAACAAAAACGCTCCCTGGAATCCGACTGCACTGCGCTGCGTCGGAAGCTACGACACAGAGGGCTACGACATACCGAAGGTCATAGAGAGTGCAAGTGGAACGCAATTGGTGCTCTACCGGAACGCGTTTGGATTTAATCCCGTAGACCTCAGCGCAGCATCGCCAATCAACCACATTAAGCAAGGCGTGGTGCCCATGCAGCTCGCACTGCGGGGCGACCAACAACGACATGAACGCCTGCAGGAGTTCAAAGACGCTCTTGAGGCTCAGCAAGGAAAAGTCTTTGTCATCAATGCACAAACGCTGAGCCACGAGGAGGTGAATCGACAGATTGGAAACCCCGAGGATCGGGTGATGACTCCTGAGGTTACAAAATTCATTCAAGAGATCTGCTTTCCCTGATGGGAAAATCGAACAGTTCAATGACCCATGAGCAGCAAAGTCACTAAAGGCTGCCTCGACTTTATCATTTGCGGCTCTTTTCATTCGACACATCTGCCAATGATCGAATGAACAACCCTCATCCCTTTGCGGATGAGGGTTGTTCGCTCAGCGTCAACATCCCGTTTTTGAAGATGGTTGAGATTCAACATCACTTGGCGGCAGAAGCACTGCGTCAATTTCGTGGATCACACCGTTGCTTGCTGGAATATCCGTTTTGATAATTCCGGACTCATTGATTTTCAAGTTGACCGCATCCACAGAGATTGCTTTCCCTTGAGCTGTTGGAATGCTCCCTTGCGCAAGCACATCGGCAGCCTTCAAACTCCCTGCGGCAACGTGGTAGAGGAGAATACTCTTCAACTTCTCCTTATTCTCAGGCTTCAAAAGAGATTCAACAGTGCCGGCCGGCAATGCTGCAAAGGCCGCATTCGAAGGCGCAAAAACGGTGAACTTGGCTGAACCGTTGAGAGTCTCTGCCAACCCCGCCGCAGTGACGGCAGCCACCAGCGTCGAGAAGCGCGGCTCAGCGGCCAACGTCTCTGTCAAGGTCTTAGGAGCTTCCACCATGTCCTTGGACATTGCGTCCATCGATTCGTCCGCTGGAGGTAACAGAACTGCATCGATTTCGTGAATGACACCATTCCCAGCCAGGATATCTGTCTTAACTATCTTAGAGCCATTAACTCTCGCATTGCTTTGGTCAATTGCGACCGATCTGCCAAGAGCCGTTTCAATATTTTCCTCTGCCAAAACAGCAGACGCTTTCAAGCGACCCGCAGCCACATGGTAGAGGAGGATGCTTTTCAGTTTTTCCTTGTTTTCGGGTTTGAGCAGTTCGTCCAGTGTGCCCTCAGGGAGTGCCGCAAAGGCAGCATTGGAAGGTGCAAAAACTGTGAACTGGGAGCTTCCGGAAAGAACATCAACGAGATCTGCAGCTTTCACTGCAGCCACAAGAGTTGAAAATCTACTGTCGTCTTGCAGCACCTGCACAATGTTTCTTACACTCATTGTGTCGCCCGACTGCTTCATTTTTGTGTCTTGATCGATGGTGTTATTGTAATTTCCACAGGCAGTCACAAGAGGCTGCATGAGAACGAGAGACACAGGTAAAATCGCAATCAGACGTTTTTTCATTTACGGTTCCTTTCGATTGAGTGGCTGGTCTTGCCACCATTCTAATCGGAAATTTTGTAATAAACTTTAGAGTTTTTTATATAGATATTAGTATTTTGATATAAGGTGATAGTAAATATCTGTAATTATTCACTAGAAGTTTTAAAAATTACTATCAAAGTTGAATTTAATTTCAAAAATAATGATTAATATACCGTTTTGATTTATTAAATTTTTGATTATTATTACAAATTATTACGCAAGAAATGAACAGAATCTTGCTGCGGAAGCCAAAATCCACGATTTCGAAAATAATGGAGCCAATTCGAATACCCAGAAGTGGCCTGCACATGCAACGAGCGGAAAAGTCATCAAAGATGATGCGTAGATCGCATCACTTGACATAATACTGAATCGAAACATCGAGCGGGATGCCCGTATGAGCACAATCTATGGCTGGATCATTGTCGCCGGTTGCAACCACCTCAAATTCGTAGCGACCCAATCCCAGCGCATAAGACATCAACTTCTGGTTTGTCGTTGCATCGAACTCGATTGCGAGCGGCCCGTTCTGCTGCGTTCCCGGTAGCGCACATTTCGTTGAGCCACCTAGACAAGTGGCTGAGCCCTTGGGCAATTTTCTTTGCAGTCGGCTCCAGTCGAAAATTGGCAGGG
>JBEAPS010000303.1:0-2641 GCA_041164285.1 Pseudomonadota bacterium | reverse complement strand
TCAGAGGAGCGGCGTGCGAAAGATGTTCCTTTTGCTTTCGCTGCCAGAAATCGCGGCCTCCCAATGACAGTGAAATAGATAAAACTTCCCGTTCAAGAATGAAGTCGACCGCTATGCGTTGCTTATCTGCACCGGATAGAGTGGTATTTCTCTTTGTGAGAAATTCCTGACAAAGGGTTTTTATTTTTTTTTCGTTATAGAGTTGGCTTCTAATTGAGTCGACGCGTAGATCCCAATCAATCTTTTTATCAGCCGGAATCCAAAGTTCCCAAGGAATGCTGAGAAGATGAGACCGCAGTTTTTCTTCGTTTGAGCAACGTCCACGGAAAATGTGAATTTTTATATCTGTAAATGGCTGTCCACGTAATAGCAAATCGTGGCAAAAATCGAAAGGAGTGTTTTCAATTAGGAGTCGACCATTCTTTATAACGACCGTGCAATCAGCATGTTTTGAAAATAGAGGAGAATCTTTCCAAAGCTGCTCGCACCACCTCTTGCATAGTTCGGTAAAACCCGGGGCGCACTCTATTTCAAATGTGTGCGTTTTACCGTGCACGTGTTTCCGTATGCGGCGGTCTGAGGGTTCTGCACTTTGATTAGAATTTGCATTCATTGACGTGAACCTAATAGTTCTTGGGAGTGTGTGAAAACTGATGCAGTAGTCCGACACCAGTCATCGGAAATGGAGACGATGCAGTTGAGCTCTTCTCCAGATTGAATTTTACGGTTGAGTGGGATCACAATTGGGCTCCAGTGCTCACAGCAGTCACCTGCTGCGGTTATATTGGAAACGCTTTCTTCTTTAAAAAGTTGGGCTCTGAAAAATACCAGCAATGCAGGAGCAGTCAGTGCAATTTTAGAAGTAAAAGTACAAGAGTGCTTTGGGCGTTTTGCGCCCGCAGACGGCGGAGGAGCCAAAGACACCCGAAAACATTGCTCCAATGGAGATGCTGGCTGGAAGTCCTTTGTTCGAATGCCGTGGGTAAATGACGTGTCTTTAAAGCTGAGAGTAGATTTGATTAGTTCAATTGAATTTCTCCAATTGTCGGTCGAGGACCTCGAACTGGATGCAAATCTTTCAATTCTATGAGCCAAAGGCCCATCTGTAATGTTTATTAGTTGAACAAAAACTGAGCACGACTCAGGAATCGCAACGTATTGGTCAGAGCGGAGTCGAGAGAAAAAGTCTCGCAGAGTGGGTACAACTCCCTCCTGAAACGGGTCATTGCCAAATAGTTCGCTGAACACATGAGTGGTATTTTCTGGGATTTTTGCATCAAAGGAATTGCAGTTCTGGATTTCAAATCGCTCTCGCATTCCTGAAGGCAATTGCTTTTTCAGCCTTTTCAAGCTCGCAGCTATCCCTGTCTCTTCAATAGCGGTCACTTGTTGCGCACCTGCATGAAGTGAAAACAAGCTCAATAAACCACTACCCGCGCCAACATCAACAACCACAGAAGTGTTCTTCAAGGCGCTTCGTATTGCTCGTTCATAACTTCGGCAGCGTGGTTCGTCAGCGAGCATGGCCCATTGGATCCATTCATCGCCAAAGCCATCTTGAACCCCTATGCCAATATCAGGGCTACCTAATTCGTTAAGGCATTGTGCTTGTTTGAGATCATTAATTAATTCGCCTATTTCTGCCTGATCAGGAAGTTGAGCGCACACTTTGTTTAAGTCGTTCCGTAGCCTTTGCGACAAAGCTGGAATGTTGGCACCCTTTTGAATGAGCAATAGAAGCTGAATGATCTCCAAGCTCAGTTCAAATTCTCCAGAAGACTGCGACACTGATGCGCGAAGGGAGCCAGATTCATCTATCCGAAATCTAAGCCCTTTTGATACTGAAAGTGGGCTACCATGCGTGCGGCCATGCCCTTTTCTGCTCTTCAAGGAGTCCTCCCACCGGTTCTCAGCTTTTACCTGTGCCGTAAATAAGTTATGCAGTCCCTGAAGACGGTAATGAATGACCAAGTCCACCGGGAGCATTTTCGTATCATGAAGTTAGACAATATTCTGCAGGCAATAGGCAAGACCCCCCTCGTTCGTGTGAACCGGCTTTTTAGCAACACCGATGTGGAAGTGTGGGCAAAATGCGAATTTCTAAATCCTGGTGGCAGCGTCAAAGATCGGATTGGTTATCGCATGGTCCTTGATGCTCAGAACGAGGGCCGTATTCGCCAAGGCGATACTTTGATAGAGCCAACGAGTGGCAACACCGGAATCGGAATTGCTCTTGCGGGGGCGGTTCTTGGTTATCGGGTCATTATTACAATGCCTGAGAAAATGTCGCGGGAGAAGCAGGTTGCGCTCGAGGCGTTGGGTGCAGAAATAGTGCGTACGCCAACGGAAGCGGCCTATGACGCCCCTGAAAGCCACATTTCAATTGCAAAGAAGCTCAAGAGACTGATCCCCAATTCCCATATTCTTGATCAATACGGAAATCCCTCGAACCCATTGGCGCATGAAGAGGGAACTGCCCTCGAAATGGTCGAAGACCTCGGCTGTGTCCCAGACGCCGTTGTTATGAGTGCTGGAACTGGCGGAACTATCACTGGCGTTGCAAGAAAACTAAAAGCTTTACGTCCAGATGTACAAATTATCGGGGCAGACCCTGAAGGTTCCATTCTTGCTGGCGATGACA
>JBEAPS010000302.1:0-2603 GCA_041164285.1 Pseudomonadota bacterium | reverse complement strand
TGACCGAGACTCTCGCCATTCCGGTGTGTGCAGACGAGTCTGTCAAAACGCTCAGCGATGCACTGCGTGTCATCAATGACAAATGTGCTCACATGATCAATTTGAAGTTTATGAAATCTGGCATCAGAGAGTCACTGCTGATTGCTGAGGTCGCACATCGCTCTCAGATAGGGTTGATGATCGGTGGCATGGTGGAGAGCGAAATCGCAATGACAGCTTCACTGCACGCAGTGTGCGCAACCGGAGTGTTTGATTGGTGTGATTTGGACACAGCGTTTTTTCTCAAGGAGAGGATCACTCAATCAAGCCCATACCATGGTGGTACTGCGCGATTGCACTTGCCCTCGGGATATGGGCTTGGATTGAGCTTGAGAGAAATGAGTCAATGAGAACTCTCTGAATGCGTGCGCTTACGAGCGAATCAGTCAGCGAGTTATCGAACATTACTGTTAATTGTGGAAAAGAATACGTGCAGGAATTTGCGATTTGAGAATTCCCGGTCCTCGATATTTGACGAGCAGCTTACTTGCTTTGGTCGATTGAAAGTAATCCACTCGGATATTGTGTTTTCCGGCGGGCAATGCAATTTTTCCTGAGCGTTCGCGACGCGTGTGAAGGCCTCCGTTGTTGACTATAAGCTTTCCATTGATCCAAAGACGGCTGCCATCATCCGAGTCAGTAAAAAACGTGTATGTGCCAGCTCTTGCGATCTGAATGACTCCTCTGAAACGCATTCCATAGTGAACATTTCGAGTACGCACTGAGGTCTTGAAGTGTGAAATAATGCCTGTTTTCTGAGGAGTCAGTTGATTGAAATTGGGGATGTTTGTCCACGGCGATCGCGCAATAAAATATTCATACCTCAGACCAGCCTTTAACTGCGGAGTTGGTGGCACGGGTGTAGGAGCAGGTGGCACGGGTGTAGGAGCAGGTGGCACAGGCGTTGGAGCAGGTGGCAAAGGCGTTGGAGCAGGTGGCACAGGCGTTGGAGCAGGTGGCACAGGCATAACCTTTTCCAATGCTGCGCGGGCGTTGAGGACACCATTTGGAACTCGCTCAAGCAACTCTGGGCTCGGTGTGGCACTTGAGAGAATTGCGTTTTTGAGCTCAGTGACCGTGAGGGTGGGGCTTTGGCTCAACAGAAGTGCGCCAACGCCTGCAACATGCGGTGAAGCCATCGAGGTGCCTGAAAGAGAAGCATAGAGATTGTTTGGATAGGTGCTGGAGATCTGCCCGCCGGGTGCAGCGATGTCGACCCCTCTGCCAAAGTTCGAGAAGCTGGAAAGAGCGCCTGTTTGTTCGATGGATGCAACTGAGATGACGCTGTCGACCGACAGGCTTAGTGATGCAGGATAGACTGCGTCATTGAGGCCGTTGTTGCCAGCTGCTGCGACGAACAAAGTGTTCTTCTCGCGAGCGTGCATGACGGCGTTGGTCATGGCGACGCTGATGCCGCAGGAGTAACTGTTATTTAGAATGTGAGCACCATTGTTTGCCGCATAGAGAACACCATTGATGATGTCAGCAACCGTCGCTGTGTTCGCATCGCTGAATATTTTCACAGGCATCAATTTAATGTTCCAGCCCACACCCGTGACACCTTGTTGGTTGTTTCCAACGGCACCGATGATACCTGCAACATGAGTTCCATGTCCGTTGCCGTCCATTGGGTTATTGTTGGCACCAGCAAAGTTCCATCCTCTAATATCGTCGACAAACCCATTTCCATCATCATCAAGGCCGTTGAGCACTTCATTCGGATTTGACCATATGTTTGCACTGAGATCTGAGTGAAGGTAATCGACTCCGGTGTCGATCACGGCAACTGTCACTGAAGGGTTTCCTGTTGTAATGTCCCATGCTAGCGGAGCCGAAATTTTTTGCATTCCCCAGAGTGAGGGGAATCCCATGTCGTTGGGAATAGCATGAATCTTAGCTTTGTAATTTGGCTCAGCGAGCTGCACACTCTCGAGCTGACTCAGTTCATTGATTGCCGTTATGAGTGCCTCAGGCCGATCGTCTTTAATCTTTAATCTTAAAAATTCATATTGCCCAGTGTCATCCTTAACGAGAGATCTTACTTTAAACTGGCTTCCGAATTCTGAGAGCGATTCAACTCCGACCGAACCAATTGCTGTAATGCCGTCATCCTTTTTTAGGTCTCTGAACTTTCGATAATCGCCCGCACGGTTTTTGAGTGGGAGTGAGTCACGCCAATCAGCCTTCACAATTGCAAGAATCTCTTTTGGTTCAGACTCGTTCTCCACGTTTTCGGCAGAAAAAGCGTCGAACAGAAAGTTTTCCTCAAAACCATAGGCGATGGCCTTTGAGGAAATTTTTATACCTGATGAACTCAGGGTTGAATCTTGTTTTTTAATGGAACAAGCACCGACGGTGAGAACGGTACCCAGAAGACTTAGAAGAGGTAAACATATGGTAGTTTTTTTTGTGTACATTTGTTTCTCCGACGCATTTGGTGCGTTCGAAAACAGCCATGAACTCTATTTGCATGAGTATCTGCAAAAAGTTTCATCTCATTTTTAAAATTTTGAATTTTGGTCGAGAGTTCTAGAGCTTCGTCTTTCTCAAGCAGAATAGAGAAG
>JBEAPS010000301.1:0-3465 GCA_041164285.1 Pseudomonadota bacterium | reverse complement strand
ATCAACAGAAAATCTGTACCCATTTCTAGTACCAAATGATGGACTCAAACCTAGAGTATAACTTTTCTTAGCTTGCACACGGATGATGAGATCGAGTGAATGTTCCCTCCTTTCGATACTTTCAATAGTCAAGGGCTCTATCACAACACCATCAAAGAGGTCATGCTTCAACAAACGCATGCGCGCAGCTTCTAGAGCGTCAGGCGAAAAAACCTCGCCAGAACGCAGTCCACTTTCTTGTATAATTCTCTCTCTCTTGCCAAATAAATCACCATCCGCAAAAACTCTTCCAATTCGAACCAAAGGACCGGGATCAAGATCAACGATGACACGGACTGGTTGAATGGTGCCGATGGGATCGAGCTTTTTTGTTCTCACTTCTGCTGTGGCATAAGCATATCCCGACTTCATGAGTTCAAGACGAACATCACTCTCCAAATCACGCATTCGGCCAGAGTTGATAGGCTGACCCGGCTGGAGAATTCTTTCCTCAAAGCTCTTTGTGAGAGAAAAATCAAACGGTCTCCCCAAAATAGAGACATCACGAAGGACAGAGCGAATTCCGGATTTTGCTTGAAACTGCAACCGAACAGAACGTCCGTCAGGAGCATATGTTGCCACAGGATCCGCAACGACTGCATCTGCAAATCCTTCTTCAAAGAACAGCTCAAGAAGTCGAGATCGGTACCTTACTAAATCTTCCTCAACGAATGGAATAGCGCCCGAAAAAACCCCAGGAGACAATTCCATCTCCTCTAAAACACTTTGTCGATCTCCAGGTAGGTCACCCGTGAACTCAACGGTCGAAACTGTCACAAGAGGACCCGTCTGCAAATAAAAACGAAGTACTGCATCGCCATTTACGTCGGTCAGTCTTGATGGACCTGTAACCTGCGCTGTTGCATATCCACGCTTCACGAAAATCCGACGCACGAGACTCTTCAACTCATCATCAGAAAATGTAAGAACATCGAATGCGGATACTGAATCCCTATATTCAGAAAAAACGTCGCTCACAACACCGGTTTGCCTATTAACAAGCTCAAGGCGCGTGCGAGGTCCGCGCAAATATTTGATAGTCACACTTGCAGAACGTTTATCTTCTGAAACCACCAATTTAATTAACGACAACTCGGCACTGAGAAACCCATCCGCTAACAAGCTAGATCTTTGCCGCTCAAGAACTTCATTGATGGAGACGCGATCGCACAACGAGCCAAGCTCAAGAGGTGTTGTAAAATAATCAAAGAAGCTGACGTCGGGCTCGGTGAGAACCTCAGAAATTCTGCAGGGTGAATTTAACTCAACAGGATAAATCACTCTCAGCTCACCTGACACGCCAGTGGAAATCTCTGTCGCTCCCACAACTGCCGATAGATATCCTCTTTCATTTAGCTTTAGTCTGATATTTTCCCGATCGCGCTCACTTTCATCAGGAACCCATGGAATACCAACTTTAACTCTAAGACTCATACGCAATTGTTGAACCTGACTTGGCATGAGACCACTGAATCCAACCTCTCCAACGCGTGTCAAGCGGCTTGCAACAACCGACACAACTCTAGCCTTCTTTATGAATTTTTCTCTTACAACAATGTTACTCAAATTTGCCTTTGTAGATAAAATACCGATCAAATCGTTGCTGAAAGAGTCTGGTTTCAACTGAATGATTTCTTGACTGATAGCCGCGTTAGGTGTCCAGTCTTCCCCATTCACTTTAAATTCAAATGATGTTATCGGCTGTGTCGCAGCATCAGATGCGACCGCAGGGTTCGACAAAGCAACAAACACGAAATGTAATAAAACAACCGCATTGAGAGGCAACAGAAACACGTTTAAGAGACGAAAGAAAGCGGCTTTCAATACTACTTTCCTCCAAACTGAAAACGAAACCCACCTTTGAGTTCTGAATATGAGCCAATCTGGTTTGATCTGCGGTCAAAGCCGCCCAACACGTTAACGCTTTCATTGATGAAAATTTCTCCAGTGAGCGATTGACTGTTGGGCTCCCAGTCCAAACCCAAATTGAACTTTTCACCAAGTTCGCGACTGACGCGGGCCCTCCAAGTGCTCTGACCTGCCTCCAAAATTGGCTGTAACTCGAATCTATCGACAAATCCTCTGGTAATTTTCGAGACAGCTTGACTGAGGGGATCGTCAAAAAGTCCCACGACTCCATTTGCAATGGCCTGTGTAACAGCAGTTTGAGTTGTGTCACCTGGCCCTCGATTGGTTGAAATCATTCTAATCAGGGTTGCTCTGGTCAGCGGAGTTCCATCTGGGCCAGTTGAGGGATCACTCCAAATATTAAGTCTTGGGCGAGAGAGTGGACCATCAGCGCCAACAAACACACTATATCTATCTATCCTCGCGACCATCTGAGCCTCTAGACGGGGTTCAGTGCGAACCAAATTGTCAAACAAAGCATCAGCCCGCGTCACATCAAACCTTGTTTTAAGCAGATTGAGCTGACCATTCTCAAGACGAATCTGCCCAGCCAGAACAGGCGCAAGCTCATCACCAGTTAATCTCAGATCAGCAGACACACGACCCCTCAAACAAGTTGTCTGCAGCGTCATACTGTTATCGGCCTCGAGGTTTAAGTTGAGTATTAAAAACGGATCCTGGCTCTCGCTAACGCTCCTGTCGCTGGGCGATATGCCACTCGTATTTACTAGCTCCTGACAAGTAGCATCTCTAAATGCCCGCCCTTTGAGAAGCTTCAAATCTCCATTCAGTAAAAATGGACGTCCGCGACCAACAAACTCTAGCTGTCCGTCCACCGTTGCCTCAACGGTCTCGAACAATTCCTGAGGAATACGGAACTGAGCTGACTTGATGTTAGTTCGCAATGCTATTGATGGTCCTGCTTTATCACCTTCTTGACCATCAAATTCGATACTTCCTACGACCTCAACCTGACCATTGCCCTTCGAACCTGACAATGAAGGAATTTCTAACTTTGAGTCTTGCAGAACAACTCGCCCATTCAGTCCTGAAATTGGTGGAGTCAGATAGCGACCTGCGAGTGAAACATTTTTGATTTGTCCTTGTCCCGACACTTTCCTAATGTCGGGGCCGAGCCGTAGCTCAGCATCAAACTGTAATTCCCCGTCGGCCTGGGAAATTTGCGGAGTTATTCCCGACAAAACTGAAGCGCCAGCAGATATGGAAACGCGACCGGAATATTCCGAGCTTACAAAATTGTAGCGACCAAAATTGCTCAATTTCAAGCTAACGCCCTCCAACACGAAAGGGGTGTAGCTGAACTCACCTCCAGAAAGGCGCACGGCGGTCCTATTTTTCAAAGAAAACGTTTCACCACCAATCTGTCCCCTCATTGCGTAAATTTCTCCAGCACCATTCAAACTCTTCAGGGCTTTTGCAAAAGCTCCGAGTGATTGCCGAAGTCCTGGCCCGCTGAGAGACATGTCTCCCGAAAGAACCAAGGATGGATCCAAATTC
>JBEAPS010000300.1:0-5118 GCA_041164285.1 Pseudomonadota bacterium | reverse complement strand
ACTGGCGATGAACGCCGTAGAACTCACGACATGAATACTGCAAATTGGGTTCCTGACTTGTTCTTGGAGCGTGTCGAAGCCAATGCCGAGTGGACTCTTTTCTGTCCGAGTGAAACGCCGGACCTGCATGACACCTTTGGTGCCGAGTTTAAAAAGCGATACGAAGCATACGAATTAGCCGCAGAGCGTGGAGATGTGCGCAACTTCAGAAAGGTTCAGGCTGTCACGCTCTGGCGTAAAATGCTCACCATGTTGTTTGAAACAGGGCATCCTTGGATCACCTTCAAGGATCCTTGCAATTTGAGGAGCTCACAGCAGCACACTGGCGTGGTGCATTCAAGCAACCTCTGTACAGAGATCACCCTCAATACCAGCGGCGACGAAACCGCAGTGTGCAACATTGGCTCGGTAAACCTCAAAGCAATCTTCCAGCAGCCGAACCCATACGAAACGCTTCGCACCACTGTGCGCACAGCGATGCGTATGCTCGACAACGTGATTACGGAGAACTTCTATCCAATTGAATCGGCGCGTCGTGCCAACGAACGACACCGTCCAGTTGGTTTGGGAATGATGGGTTTTCAAGATGTGCTGTATCAGAAGAGAATTCCCTACAGCTCACCCGGTGCAGTTATGTTGTCTGCCCAAATTATGGAGGCCATCGGCTACCACTCCGTCGAGGCTTCTTCGGATTTGGCACGTGAGCGCGGCAGCTATGAAACTTTTGTAGGCTCCAGCTGGTCCGAAGGGAAAGTTCCGCTCGATACGGTCAGAGAGCTTGGCGCTCACGTTCGAACTCCTGAAGTGCCGGCGTTCTTCAGTAACAGTAAAAACGAGACTGTGTTTGCAGCGGACCTCTTGAGCGGAGAAGGCTTTCCCGGACGACATGCTTGGGATCTCCTACGTGAGAAAGTGAAAAGTGGCATGCGCAACAGCTTGTGCATGGCGATTGCTCCCACAGCGACAATTTCGAACATTGCCGGTTGCACGCAGTCGATTGAGCCGAGTTACAAAAATCTGTTTGTAAAAACGAACCTTGGCGGTGACTACACAGTCATCAACGAGCATCTCATAGATGACCTCAAAGCCATGAATTTGTGGAATGCTCAATTTGCCCGTGAGCTCAAGCGTGCAGATGGATCGATTCAGAATTTCGATTTGCCACATGAACTCAAAGAGCTTTACCAGACAGCGTTTGATGTCGAGCCGGAGCAGTTGATTCGCTGTGCAGCCGTGCGTCAGGTGTACATTGACCAGGCACAGAGTTTGAACTTGTACTTGGGTGCTCCTTCAGGCCGTCGTCTCGATGAGATGTATCGTTATGCTTGGCACTCTGGCCTGAAGACGACCTACTACCTCCGTACCAAGGCAGCGACAGGAGTTGAGAAGTCGAGTATCAACGCATCCTCGGGGAGTTCGTTGAGCGGAAACCTCGGCTCTGCAACTGCATCGTCCAGCCCTAAAGCATGTTCCATTGAAAATCCCGACTGCGAAAGCTGTCAGTGACCTGACCCAACCCTGCGCCAATGGCTACTGCCGGCAGGGTTTATTTCTCTCATCAGTGAAGACAGGAGCTCTCACCATGTTATTAAACGCAACTCAAACGCAACTCATGCCATTTGAATACCCGTGGGCCTGGGATGAGTTTAAAAATCTATGCAAGAATCACTGGCTGCCGCAAGAAATTTCTATGGCTTCCGATATTCAGCAATGGAAAAGCAACGGAGTTCTCTCTGTCGACGAAAAGCATCTGATTAAAAAAATCTTGAGCTTTTTTGCAAACACCGACGTTCTTGTCGGAGACAATATCGTGATGGCTATTTATCGCCATCTCACCAACCCAGAAATTCGCCAGTACTTGTGTGGTCAGGCGTTTCAGGAGAGCATTCACTCGTGGTCGTATGCCCACATTGTGGAATCTCTTTCGATGGATCAAAAAGAAGTATTTTCAGAGTTCAAACGATTCGGAACAATTAAAGACAAACACGACTTTCAGTCTGCATTCCTGAGCGGTGTCATGAGTCCAGAATTCAGCACAGACACCGAGGCGGGAAAGAAGACCTTCCTTGAGAATCTCTGCGCCTACTACATTGGTATGGAAGGGATGCAGTTTTACAGCGCCTTTGTGCTCTTGTTGAACTTCAAACGCCGTAACTTGATGGTGGGTGCTGCCGAACAGCTCGAGTACATTGTTCGCGATGAGTCGCTTCATTGTCGATTTGGTACTCGTTTGATCAATCAATACATTGCTGAGTACCCCGACGCGTGGACAAACGACGTAAAGGAGGCTGTTCGAAAGAATGTGGCTCACGTGGTTGACCTCGAGGATGCATTTGTGGCCGACTGCCTGCCTCGTGATGTGGTTGGAATGAGTAAAGAGCAGTTCTCTCAATATATTCGGTATATTGCAGACCGGCGTCTGGAGTCGATTGGCTTGGAGCCACTTTACGGTGTTGAGGAGACTCCTTTTCCTTGGATGAATGAGATCATGGATCTTCCAAAGGAAAAAAACTTTTTTGAAAGCCGAGTCACTGAGTACCAGGCATCGGTCTCGCTCGACTGGAACTGAAGCGATTCAACTGGTTCGATATTCACCCGATAATTTGCCAAAATGATAGAAAAAAGCCGAGGCTTAAGAAACTTGGCTTTTTTTCCGATTTTCCCCCTAAAAGGGGACGGGCATGGCAAGGTGCAAATTGGTTCGATTGTGCGGAATCAGCGACCGCTCAAATCTAAATCCCCAGACAATTAAGCTTTTATTTTTTTTGTTAGGATTTTTGAGCGCCTGTAATTCCTCCACCTTTTCGAATTACGGTGCGCGTTCTAACAAAAAAAAATCCACCGTGGCTGGAGAGGGTATTTCAGACAAAGCCTCGGGCTCAGCAGGTGAAATCGTTGCTAGGGGAGCAAGCAAATTTCCCGGCGGTGAGGGAATCGTTATCAGTTTTAGTGGCGATAAGCCTTTTCAGTCGGTTGCGTCCGAGGCTGAAGCATGGATTGTGACCGACACAACCATAACCCGTATCGACCTCAACCAAGGCAAACTCTGGCCTAAAACTCAATGGACAATGCCGAGCAACGCCGGCAATAGAACCTACGTCACCGAGATCGGTCTTTTGGTCGGGCGCACACGCGATTCGGGTCGAGACGACAACGACAATGCACGCGGCGTTTGGCTCGCCCCAAGGGACGCTCCGGGTGTGGCTGTAAAAATTTATGATCCTCCCGACATGCGTAATAACAGCCGACTCTCAGTGACTTCATTCAAGATTGGAGAACAACCCTATATCGGATTTGCATATGGCAGCTCGTCGAGTTCGGGGTTGAAGAAATTTGTTCGCATTCCCATCGACAAATCAAAAGCTAACGGTGTTGATGTGACGCGAAGGGAAGAGGTGGAATTAAGTGCGATCGGAAACAACTTTGGATCGTTTGCATCGGTCGGGCAGTTTGTCGCCTACAGTTCCTTTATGGACCAAACGAAGAAAACATTTTTCTTGGGAGGCGGCCCTGGTAAAGGTGGATGGGGTATTAACGTTGAAACTCTCAATGAGTTGACACTAGGTTCTCTTCCTAATTGGACAATTGGCGGTGATCCAAACGATCCAACAGTCTCGAAGCGACAAGTTTGTGGCCTATCGATGGAGACAAGTAGAAACATGGGCTACGCGCTTTCGGGTGATCTGCAAGGTAATCTTGTGACGGCTTCCGATACGTACACGTTCGCACATGAACCCGTCGGGAATTTGATTTTTGGCAGCATCCGAGGTTCGAATGAATTTGTAGTTTCAAAACAGAAGTGTTTTGAAAAGGGTGGAGCGAACTGCACAGAGGCAAACAATGATTGCCGTCGATTTGATTTGGGTCGGATTGAGGTTGATGACATCACAACTGGTATTTCTATAGGACCGATGAGTGCGGTGGGTGATGGGCGCGTCGTCGGTGTGCAGCGTGGAGAAAATACAAGTCAGGTCTTCCTCCTTTCGGCGAAGGATGCGAATGATTTATCAAAAGGACTCGATGTACAAAAAGTTGCGGACATCACGGGAGATGCCTACATGTACAACGACTTCACAGGAGTGAGTCTATACTCGCCCGATCAAGTTAAAGTGTTTGATTTTAATTCTCTCCGAGGCTTCAAGAAAGATAAAGCGGTTTTGAAGGTGGCTGCTGGGTGGAGCTCACAATCGGGGGTGGCAGAGGATTTGCGCGGACTGAAGCTGGAACTCACATGTTTCAAACAGGGTGGAACAAAACCTCCATATAAAGACTACACGGCAATCCTCAGCTCCAACGCATCTCTTTTCACCCTTTCGGTAGATGATTGCTCAGGCGATATAGACGCAATGGAAGTGAAGATGAGTTCCGATGGGAGCACCAATAACTTCACCCGTCTGTCGACTTTTGAGATACGGGGAGCGCAGTAATGCAATTCAAAACGAAGAAATATTCCTTACTCGGGCTTCTTGGTGCCGCAATGTGGATTTCAACTTATGTTATTCCAACGAGTTGTGGCAGACGTGCGCCTGAATTAAGAATAATGAAGGTCAACGATAGAGCGTCGGTCATGCCTATTCCTGTTGAGGCGTCTTTGAGTCATCTCCCTTCGACTCCTCCTGAAAAAATTCTCATCAACATGTCGAGCGGGAGTAAGCTGGTTTCGGCGGATTCTGGCGCGATTGTCAGATTTTACTATGCAGGAGACGATGATGTTCCCGCATTTGAGGTAGCTTCCTCTGAGTTTTCGACAATGCACTTGCGAACAGGTTGTGCTTCCAGCGATGTTGAATTGTTAGACAATGGATTCGATTCGGATATGTTGATTTGTGATGGGTCTCTCGATGTTTCAAAGGTTGTGCGAATGGAGCTCGAGTTTCCAAATGGAAAAGTAAAGTCGGCGACGAGTTTTAGTCCTGGATACTTGCAGGATAATGTACTGAGTATCTCTGTCATGTTTCATTGATTTTAGTAAGATAACTTCATTTTTTGGCAACTCAGTACGAGTTGCGTTTTTTTTGGCATCTGACCAAAATAGCCCGTCGGACTGTTTAGTCCTTGTACAGTGAAGTTTTAGCTTTTAACCTGAAATTATGAGTTTTTTTTTTGGCAAGAGTCCTG
>JBEAPS010000299.1:0-10063 GCA_041164285.1 Pseudomonadota bacterium | reverse complement strand
CCTCACCAGATTTGAGGACGGACCACTTCAATTGGCATTTCCAAAAGCGCGTATTCATGTTTCTCGAAAGAACTGGGATCGATCTCGTGCTCCTCATCCGAGAGATCGGGCTTCATTTGTTCCATCCTTGAATAAATTGCTGGAGGAAAGTGGGCGTTTGATTGTCGTTGACGACGCACCGCATGAGTCCATCGCAAGTTTGGTAAATTTTCACTGGTCGGACGGACACACCCCTGGCCTTATGCTTTCGGAGATCAACACTCCTGTTGGGCCAATCGTTTTTACTTCTGACTTGATTCCGGGTGCTGCTTGGGTGCATGTGCCAATCAGTATGGGATACGACCGTTTTCCTGAGCTCGTGATTGATGAAAAAATGAAACTGCTCACTGAGCTTCATCGGCGAAATGCATCGTTGTTTTTTACACATGATCCTAATATCCCGTGTGGAAAACTTCAGAAAGATGAAAGTGGTAAATTTTCGACCACTCCTTTAGAGCTAGCTGCGATTCACTGAGATGCTTTGCTGTGGCCTCAATCCACGAGGTGTGTTTTTCAATCAAGATGGCTCGACTGAGTCCACGCTCACAGTTGCCTTGAACGATCACACCGTGAAGTTTGAATTCAGTGTTTTGGACAATCCAAAGTGGAGCTCCTGAGTCTCCAGGGCATGAAGCATGCTGCGCTGGATATGGCTTTAATTCGACTTTTCCCTCCTCTTTCATTTTGCGTGCGAGTCTCAGTTCACTCCAACTTAGTCTTGAGGTGAGTGCGGCTTTAATGCTGTTGGCCTTAAGGCGAACGGGACTGAAGCCTTGCATCCAAAGTTTTATTTCATTCATGTTTTTTGGGGTGATATCTGGTTCCAGTTGTGTCGGGCTGAGGGGGCTGCTCAATCTGAGGAGTGCGAGGTCTGGATCGAGCGTACCTGAACGAATGAAACTTTTATATTGTGGATGCTGACTCCATGAAGCAACGAAAAATGAAGTCTCTGGGGCCTTCGGTAACTTGATGACAAGACGGTGCTCTGGCCAACTTTGTCTAAACTGGTCGATGCAATGGGCTGCTGTGAGGATATGTTCGTTTCCAAGAGCTACACCGCTGCAAAAAACCTGTGTTTCTTGTGAGGGAGAATACGCTGCGAGTGCTACGGCAGTTGGATGTAGACGATAGTGTTCGGATATGTTTGTGTCCAGTAGTACAGTCAGGTGGGTGGATCCTTTCTATTAGGGCTGTCTTATTTTTATTCGTTAGAAAGAATTTGCAAATAGCTTTTCGAATATAAACAAAAAGGGTCACCCCTATGGGGTGACCCTTATTTAGCTACTTTGTAAAAAGTAATTACTTTTTACGAGCAGGAGCCTTTTTAGCTGCGACTTTTTTCTTGATGCCCACAGCTTCTTTCAAAGATTTAGCTGCGCGGAAAGCAACTTTCTTTGATGCTGGAATTCGGATTTCTTCGCCAGTTTGTGGGTTGCGGCCTTTGCGAGCTGCACGCTCTTTCACCTGGATAATACCGACTTTATCAAGGCGGATTTTCGACTGGTGGCTGACCAATTCGGATTCGATTTCAGCCAAGAACTCAACGATGAGCTCTTTTGTCATTTTCTTTGGAAGTTCGTCATGCTTGCTGGCAACAGCTGAGATCAATTGGCTTGTGGAAACGGTCGTAGGCTTCTTCATGCAGTTTATTCCTTTCTTGAAAACCTGTCTGGAATGTACAGCTCAACTGTGCCGCTGACAAGATCTTCAGGCGTAAAAAATGATCTCGATGGATGCGCCACGAAACTGAGACTAAGTCAACTGTTGTGTGCAAAAAAAGATAGAGCTCGGTTGTGAGTGGGGGTTTGGTTGCTAGCCAGCTTTGCGCTAATCTTCGCCTTGAATATGTTGCTTTCCAAAGGAACCCGATATGAAAGAACTCAAGTCAAGTCCAAACAAAGTGTTGTGCCGCAACCTGATCGCAGGCCGCTGGGACCCGGCGCTCCATTTGAAAATGGCTGATGTGCGAAGCCCATCGTCTGGTCAAGTCATTGGGTGCGTCCCTCTCTCTGGAGCGGTTGAAGTCGACGCAGCTGTCACTGCTGCTCGAAGTGCATGGCCTCTTTGGGCGTCCACACCTGTGCGCAATCGGGCTGAGGTTTTGCGTCGTTTTAAATTGATATTACAAGAGAACATGCAAAGACTTGTCGAAACGGTTTCAAGTGAGTCTGGTAAAACAGCAGTTGAGGCTGAAGCTGGTCTGCAAAAAGGAATCGAAATAATCGATTTTGCAGTGAGTGTTCCAAACCTGGACACAATGGACTCCGCTGAAGTGAGTCAAGGGGTGGTTTGTCAATTCAGACGTGAGTCTCTTGGTGTAGTTGCAGGTATCACTCCCTTTAACTTTCCAGCTATGGTACCTCTTTGGATGATCCCACTGGCTCTTGTTACCGGCAATGCCTTTATATTGAAGCCGTCCGAAAAAGTCCCGCTGACCTCACAACTTCTCGCTGAGTTTTTGCAGCAGGCGGGAATTCCTGATGGCATTTTTTCAATTGTAAATGGAGGGGCCGAGGTGGTGGATGCACTGACGGCACACCCACTTGTCAGTGCGGTTGGTTTTGTAGGCTCCTCGACAGTTGCCTCTCATGTTTATACGAGAGGGGCTCAGCATCACAAACGAGTACTCGCTTTAGGGGGTGCGAAGAATCATATCATTGTGACTCCAGATTGTGACTTAGAGCACACTGCTAAGGGAATCGTGTCGTCGTTTACGGGCTGCGCGGGACAGCGGTGTATGGCCGCAAGCGTTTTACTTGCAGTGGGTGATGTCGAGCATGTGATAAAGAGGGCGGTGGATTTGGCCTCCCAGTTGAGACTCGGCACTGACATGGGTGCGATTATTGATTCTCATGCCTTGGCACGTATTAAGTCTTCTATTGAACATGCAGTTGAACAGGGTTGTAATCTGATTCTCGATGGTCGTGGCCGGCTGCCGGACAATGAAGCGTTGAGTCAGGGCTATTGGATGGGTGCTTCTATCATCGACGGTGCGAAGCAGGACATGGACTGTGCTCAAACGGAAATTTTTGGTCCTGTCCTAACAATCATTAGAGTGGCTTCGGTAGAGGAGGCGATCTCTATTGCCAATCGTTCACCTTACGGCAATGCGGCATCCGTATTTACAACTCGTGGCGACGTTGCACAATATGTTGCACAGCACTCCAATGCTGGCATGATAGGAATTAATATAGGTGTTCCTGTTCCTCGTGAGCCGTTTTCATTTGGGGGAACCAAGCTTTCGAGATTCGGTCATGGCGACGTGACTGGGAAAAGCGGCCTCGACTTCTGGTCCGACCTTAAAAAAGTGACGACAACTTGGCCGGGAGTGCAGGCTGGCGCCGCTCATCAACTTTTACTTCATACGACCTGAGAAAAGGAAAACAGACCGTGACAGAGCAAAACAACTCAAACCGGCACATCATTTTAACCTCACACCCTAATCATTACGGGCCAAAGGGTATTGATTTGAATTGGGGAGACAGTGACCCGAAGCGACGCGGTCCAGTTGTTGCAACCGTCGCAAATCAGAACCATCGGAATGCAATTGGCACTCATTCTGGATCATACGCGATTTATCGAGCCCTTGCGATCGCCACTGGCTCACTGCAGTCCATGCACAAACCTGATCTCACAAATACAGCACCTGCTGTGAACGTAGGTCCTCATCCAAGCTGGTCTGACCCTGATAAAATTGTTTCGATCGATCCTTGGGGTGCTCTCGTTGCAGATGTGTATCGTGAATATCTTGAAAAAGGCTATGATATTCGACCATCGATTGCAGTGACAAAAGCTCACATTCACATGCCTGAAATTTCAGAGGCTGTTGCAAAAGGCCGAATTGAACCAGACGGACAGATCGTCAGTCCTGAAGGTATCTGCTCCGTAGTCAAAGTTGCACTCGAGCCTGTGTGGTACCTGCCTGGGGTTGCCAAGCGCTGTGGCATCGATGAAGGCACTTTGCGACGTACGTTGTTTGAACAAACTGGTGGAATGTACCCTGAACTGATCACCCGACCCGACTTCTCAGTGTTTTTGCCCCCTATCGGAGGCTACAGTGTCTATTTATTTGGTGACCTGTCTGCAATCAATGACCCAAATAAAGAAGTCGCAGTTCGTATACATGATGAATGCAATGGTTCTGATGTGTTCGGTTCTGATATTTGCACATGTAGGCCTTATCTGACACATGGCATTGAGGTGTGTGCCCAAACGGCTCAGGCGGGAGGCCTCGGGATTATTATTTATTGTCGCAAGGAAGGTCGTGCTCTCGGCGAGGTAACCAAATTCTTGGTGTATAACGCTCGCAAGCGTCAAGAGGGTGGTGATCGCGCGGATCAATACTTTGCTCGCACTGAATGTGTCGCCGGTGTTCAGGATATGCGCTTTCAGGAATTGATGCCAGATGTGCTGCAGTGGCTGGGTGTGACCCACATCGATAAGCTCGTTTCCATGAGTAATATGAAATACAACGCAATCGTTAACTCTGGAATTACAGTGGGTGAGAGATTTGAAATTCCCGACGATCTCATACCCGCAGACGCTCAGGTTGAAATGGATGCGAAGAAGGCAGCTGGTTACTTTACAGACCACGTTCCCGACGGTGAGGAACTTAAGAAAACCAAGGGACGAGGTTTGTAATGTCCAACGGAACAGAAAAAATAATTTCTGAGCTCAGGCAGCTGAAGACGATTCGAGCACGCTGTCAGCAGATTTTTGAGCTCGGCTGTCAGCAAAAACTCGACCATTTTTCGGTGCACTTAGATAACTTGAATGCCGTTGTTGATGCCGTTCATGAACTAATGACTCAGGACTATAAGAATATGGCTGTGCCCAATCATAGCCGTTGGCGTCACTTTGAAGCGGCAGAGCCTAACTGGGCGGAGCGTCTTGAACAAGACAGTGGTGGAGTCGGCGCACGAGAATGGCTTAAACGACATTGCGATCTCATTGTTGTGAGTGTTTTGCTCGACGCCGGAGCAGGTCCACAATGGACGTATACAGACCCCGTATCCAACAAGATTCTATCGCGCTCCGAGGGGCTTGGAGTTGCAAGTTTGAGAATGTTTGAACGAGGTCTTTTTTCTTCAAATCCCCGTAACCTCTTTCAAGCAGACGCTGCAGCATTGTCAGCTTTGACTCTCCAAAATTTGGAGTCAGGTTTTCAAGTGAGTAGCGAGAACCCCATGGTGGGTCTTGAGGGCCGTCTTGCACTTCTTGGTAGATTGGGAGAGGCCCTCCGCGGTCGCTCTCAAGAGTTTGGTGGTGGTGACCAAGCGCGTCCTGGAAACATGGTGGATGGCATCATGAAAAAGGCGTCGGGAAGTTTGGATGTTTCCGAACTTTGGCGTCTTGTTATAGTTGGACTCCAAGATATATGGCCAACAGAAGGACGAACTCATTTGCATGGAGTATTTTTGGGCGATGTTTGGCATCACTCTAAGTTGGGCGACAAAGGAAAGCCTGAGGCTTTCATTCCATTTCACAAACTCTCACAGTGGCTCACCTACTCTTTACTCGAGCCTTTTTGGGCCGCTGGAATAAAAATAGAGGGTCAGGAAGAGCTCACAGGTCTCCCGGAGTATCGAAATGGCGGACTATTTATTGATTATGAAGTGATTAAGCCAAAACGCGAAGACATTGTTCGTGTGCCGCAGAGCCCTTCGTCTGAGTGCATAATTGAGTGGCGTGCTCTGACAGTCATTTTGTTAGATAAAGTAGCGACTCTTTTGAGAGAAAAGCTCGGGTTGAGCGAGTCTGATCTGAGCCTTGCTAAGGTTCTTGAAGGTGGCACTTGGAAAGCTGGTCGAAGAGTAGCCTCGTCGAAAAGAGCTGGCGGAACACCCCCGATTCAGGTGGTGAGCGATGGAACTGTATTTTAACTGCTGGAGTGTGAATGAGTCTTAAATCGTTTTCAAATGCACATTTGATTGAGCACCCTTTGATTCAGCACAAGCTGACTATTATGCGAAAGGCCGAAACAAGCACGCAAAAATTTCGAGGACTACTTTCCGAAATTAGCATGCTTCTCGCGTACGAAGTGACACGGGATATGCCCATGGTTGAAACTCAAATTCAGACGCCAGTTGCATCAATGCAAGCTCCTATGCTGGCTGGAAAAAAGATCGTTTTAGTCTCTATTCTGAGAGCGGGGCAAGGAATTGTTGATGGAATGATGCGCATACTGCCTTCTGCGCGCATTGGGCACATTGGTCTCTATCGCGAGCCAAAAACACGAGTGGTAGTTGAGTATTACTTCAAAGTTCCAAAGGATATTTCAGAACGCGATGTTATTTTGGTTGATCCAATGCTCGCTACCGGAAACTCTGCAGTCGCTGCTGTGCATCGAATTAAGCAAACTCAACCAAAGTCAATTAAGTTTGTTTCACTGTTGGCCGCTCCAGAGGGAATTGCCAATATGCAGAGTGAACATCCAGACGTTCAGATTTACACCGCTGCAATTGATGAAAGATTGGATGAGCATGGTTACATTGTACCTGGCTTGGGTGACGCTGGAGATAGGCTATTTGGTACAAAGTGATGTGCGAAACTGTTGAGTGAGGTGTTGCGATGAACACGGAGCGGTTGCGTTCTTCTGAATCTAAAGAAGATTCCCCTCGCGTTTTGGTTGGTGTCTCAGGTGGTTCAGGGAGCGGAAAAACAACATTTTGCCGCGAGCTAGTTGAGTGGGTGGGAGCCGAAAATGTCGTGCACTTCAAACAGGATAATTACTATCGTGACTTAAGTCACTTGACTCCCGAACAGCGCGATGCTGTGAACTTTGACCATCCGAGTGCCCTCGATTTTAGTCTTCTGTGCGATCATTTGGTTCGAATAACAAATGGACAAGTGGTTGAAATTCCCACATATGACTTTGCTACTCACACCCGCCATGCTCAAACTCTTGAGCTTGCTCCTAAGCCAATAGTGTTGCTTGAGGGAATTCTTATTTTTTCTCAGCCAGAAATTTTGGAGCTTCTCTCTCACAGCATTTTCGTTGAAGCTCCTGAACTCCTGCGCCTTGAAAGACGAATAAAAAGAGATGTTGCTGAGCGTGGAAGGACAACCGAAAGTGTTGAGTTACAATTTTACTCAACCGTCGCTCCCATGCACGAACTTTTTGTCGAGCCAACCAAAGTATGTGCTGATAAGGTTGTGTCAGGTGAAAGGCCGTTTGAGCAACCTATCCGTGATTTGCTCACGGCTCTGCAATTGAGTCATTTGAGGCGTTCTTAATAGCAAGGGCCATTGCCATACTGGACAATTGCATCTGAGCTTTTCACTGAGGTGTTGAGGGCAACTGTTTGGTCAGCCTGCGATGTGCTACCCGCCTGCGATGAGGTTGCATCTTCTTCATATCCAATCTCTGGCAAGGCCAAAATGGCAGAGCCACCTGAAGTGGGTTTGTCGTCTACGGTATTGAGGACTAGCAGGGGAACTATTCCCCCGAATGTGATCATCGCGCCACTATCTGTCGAGCCGAACTGGACTTGTGATTTTTGGTTTGAAACATACATGCGCAGTAATCCTGCTGAATTCACTCCCTTACTGGGGAGTTCACCAACCTCACCGAAGAGTGCCTCCGGTTTGATAAGCCCAAACATGAGTGACGTTTTTTTCACTTCATTATTGAATAGGCTGGCGTTCGTGGCAATTGCAAATTGCTTTGGCAGCGGAAGCAACTTTTGGCCTTTGTCCAGTGGGAAGAACTTCATCAAATCGGCTGTCTTATTGTTGAGAAATTTGAAGAAATTCTCAGACGACTTCACAATCAATGCAGTCTTTACGGGTGTCTCGTCATCAACGAAGAATGGCGTAGATGTTCCCATGCCCAACTCCTCTGCATGTTTCAGAACTGATTTGACGTTACCATCGATATCAACTTCAATAAGATGTTTTTCAACTAACGAGCGCAGTTGGTCACGCACCTTGCAAATGGATTGCTCCGGAGCATCTTTGGCTAGATATTTTTCACAGAGCTCATCGTTCAAAAAGGCTGCGATGTTGGAGTAGTTTCTCAGTCTCCAACCACCGACTTGTCCATGAACGCGGTTGTTCCACATGGAAAAGTATTTTGAAATCTGGGGTGAGTTTCTCAGTATGCTATCAATTGTCGCCTTCCTAAGCTGAAGGTGTTGTTTCGCTTTTTCGAATTCTTGTTTTCCCATATCAGAGGCTCGAAGCGTAAGCCTGCGCACGGTCGTGTCGAGTGCTGACCAGCACAAGTGCTGGCTGTTGCTCACCTGAAGAAGATCTGTGCGGTTCGATAAGCAGACGTTTTTAGCTTCAATGTTGCTCACGTCTCGGCCACCAATAACACTACCGTCTTCATTTCTATATTGATCCAAATATTCACCATACCCAGGAATCAGCAGAGCCTCTTCGACAAGGGTGTTAGCTTCGTTGGAACCGAGTTGCTTCACAGCCGACCATAAATCGCTCCGACGCGAAAAAAAGTCGTCGCTCACAGGGAGCTTCTGCAAGTATCCCCGCTCACTGTTGTTTTGCACATACATGGACACCGCGAAGCGCTCAGGAGCCTTGCTTTCCTCGCTAACACAGTGCTGCGCGGTATAGGCCGAAAATTTCAATTCTGAAGGGCTCGCTGATTCGAGAAGAAATGTCGCCGTGCAGGCTGCGCCTCCAATGTGCAAAAAGCCGCCCGCTGGCACGAGAGCTTCTGTTTCGACAATCGCACTTGGAGACGACAACAACGACTGGGCACCTGAGCACCCGCCACTCAAGCTCTGAGATTTTCGGCATCCCAGTAAAGTGACCGATATAACAAATAAAAAGATGTAAGACGTCGTGTTTATCATGCCGCCTTATCGGTTCTCAGGCGGAGTTGCTTAAGTAAAAAAAAGCCCAGAAGGTAAACAAGCAAAGTGGCTGGGGAACTAGGACTCGAACCTAGACTAACGGAGTCAGAATCCGTCGTCCTGCCATTAGACGATTCCCCACCTCAAGCGCCACTTTGGATAGCTTACCCTCAAACACTTGGCAAGGGGGACCCTAAAGCCCGGCTCTGTCGAGGAGACCGTTGAGCCTCTCGGTTGCTTCGCGCCGTGCCGTTTTATATTCGTTTGAACAGAGAACGCTTCTGCGAAGGTCACCCACAGTCCCGCGCCACCTTCCCAAAGTCATGATTCCCTTCAATGCAGGCTGTACATCGCTGTAAATGAGTGAATGGAGTGGATTGTGACCAGGCCAGAAGACTGGGTCTTCCCAATTCCAGACGAGAAGGTTTGCGTAACTGCCGGTGGTGAGACCGTTCACTTTCGGGTGTACTGGCTTGCCGGACGATTGCCCCAAAAAGGCAGCGTTTAGCAAGGTTTGCTGGTTCAGCGAGGGTGGTGAGTTCTCAAGCACTGCACGACGTAAGGCTGCGAGGCCTTGCGCTTGAACAACACTGGTAGATTTTCTGAATTCTGAGAACTCTGAGGAATGACTCAATGCTGTCATGGGCCAGTTTGCCATTGTTCTGAGTTCAGATTGAACCCGCAAAGAATCATTGCTTGAAGCGCAGTCTGTTCCGAGTCCCCAACTCACTCCAATGTTCAACCAGTCGAGAATTGCTGCAGGAAAGTGAAAGACCATTTGTGAGTGAGGACATGCAATCAAGCGGACTGACTCCGATTTGCAAAACTGCAAATCTTTGTGACCAACATAAATCATGTGCACAAACAACTTCTCAGTCTTAGCGTCTATGACTCCTAGGCGCCGCAGATAGTCGACCGGAGTGCAGCCAAAACTAGTTTGGATGCGCTGAAATTCCTCGGGTGATTGGGCAACATGACAGTGAATGGGAAGTGAACTCTTTTCTGCGACTTCGATGATTTTCTGCCAAAGATCCTCACTGACAGTATCGGTTGCGTGTGGTCCGAGAGCCGCGCTGATCCCCAACTGGCTGTGATAATCGCTCGAGTGAAGCGCTTGGGTGAAGGTGAGGCCGTTTTCCCATGCGTTTTTACCAGGACCTGATATATCTTGCAGAGTAGCAGCAACGACTCCCGTCAAGCCGACT
>JBEAPS010000298.1:0-3362 GCA_041164285.1 Pseudomonadota bacterium | reverse complement strand
CGTATCTCCGCAAGGTCGCGAACGGGGTTAGTTCATCAAAGTCGGTATTTGCAATCAACTCGGGTAGCTCCGCAGAAGAAGAGTTAATTCTATCGATAATAAGGCTCAAGTCATGAGTTTGGGGAACGGGAATTTCATGACTGCACAAAACGGCCTTAAACGCCTTCTCAATACTCTGCTGAACCATCAGCAGTGCAGTTTCCCTCCGGACCAATGGATCCGAAGCCAAAGTCTGGGCGGCCTGCAGGTCGTTTTCGGCAATGCGAAAAAGTTCGATGGCAAAAGCCTTCTTGAACAACCTGTCTTTAACCATGAGAGTCTCCGCAATAATGATCCACTTTGCTAGTCTAACACCGCTTCTCCCAAAGTTCATCCATTGGGGGCGAGCGCGTAGGCGGAATTAAGACCATTTGCGTCGAATGCCCTCGAAAAATTCACCCCTCTTACCCCTCATAACATCATTTTCTTGGTCAGCTGCCAGCTTAACATTTGTTCAGCTTTGCCTTTGAGCGGTGCAAACCACCCAAATCCCACACCACAGGCTGTTATGGAGTTCTCGCAAGCCGCTCGCCGAATCGAAGACAGCTACCACATAAACCGACTCCACATCATTGATGTCGAACAAAATGCCCATGCAGACGATTCGGATCCACCATTGGCAGGTTACTCAACCAAAAACAAAATTGCGCAAACGAAAACGCATCTCTTGGGCACAGCTTCTCAAAAGTCATTGGGTCTTCCCGTGCAGGCGCCTCAGATTGCACCAGCCCGAGAGAAACAGTCACAGGGATTCCGACCACTCTTTGCTAGGCAAAGACTTCCACCCCGAAAGCACCCTATAATATGTCATACCAATTATAAAAAGCACACTATGAGGTGCTTCTTGGGTTCATACGTTAAAAATCTGATGCGAAAACAGATAGATGAGAGGCTTAAAAATTTCTCGTCTGCCGCCTCGTGCCGAATGAGATTTGATGTGATCGCCGAAGCGTTCGTTCGGGAATCTCCGTGCCTACCCTGCGGTGGAAAACGACATTTTGAATTGAAAAATGTCATTGTTCACCGTATGATTCAAAAATGGACAAGAAACAAGAAGCAAAACTTAAGAAACTTGGGATTTTCTCGATTGAGCAGGCTTTAGGGCTTGGGCTCACTCAGCAAGGTCTTTCACGGCTCGTTGCGGCTCAAGAACTCACGCGGGTTGGACGTGGTCTTTACCTTCATCCGGATGCTGCTCTGAAGGGTGACATTGGATTTCAAGTGGCATGCGCAAAATTCGGTCCGAAGTCGGCTATTGCGGGCCTATCTGCATTGTTTCACTACAACCTTATAGAGCAGGTTCCAGGGCACATTTGGATTGTAGTACCACCAGAAAAGCGAACGAGCGAAGTTGGCTACACCCTGATTCGGACAAAAATCAGCATGGAAAAATGCATCGTCTTTACGAATGGATTTCGAATTGTCTCATTGGAGCGTGCTGTGCTTGAGGGACTCAAGCACAGCACAAAAATTGGCGAACGAACTGCAATAAAGGCGGCACGTGATGCACTTGCCAATCGAAGAACAACTGTTTTGAAACTTGGAAAATGCGCGCAAGAATTAGGACTTGAGAAAGTCCTTAAAAAATACATCGAGGTCATTGCTCCGTGACTTCAAAATCTCAAGGCTCTTCGATTCGGCAAAAGTTAATTGCTCTCAGTCGGTCACTCGGGATTCCCTACCAAAATCTTGAGACGTCATTCCTGATTGAAAGGCTCGTTGCGCGTCTCACTGCAAGAGCTCTTTTAAATCAGAATCTGGTTTTCAAAGGTGGATTTGTAGGACTGAGAGTTTATCATTCAAGCCGCTACACGGTGGATCTTGATGCTCTGATTTTCAAATCAGATACCCTGACAACATTGAACCAAGCACGGCAGTTGGCAGAGTCCGACTTAAAAGATGGGGTTTGGTTTAGGTTCGAAGAACAGGTCGACCTTGTCACTCAAGGAGAGTATGGCGGAATTCGCCAAGTCTATCGCGCTGGCATTGGTGAACTCATGAAAGATCTGAGTAAAGCTCAGATTGTCAATTTTGATTTGGGTATAGGCGACCCCGTAACTCCATCTCCAATCCAAATTGAAATGAAATCGTTGCTTTCAACTCAAGAAAGTTTGAATTGGTTGGTGTATCCGCTGGAAACGATGGTCGCAGAGAAACTTCATGCGTTGATTACTCTTGGCAATTTTAATTCGCGATCAAAAGATGTTTTTGATTTGTCTGTTTTTCTTCCAAGAGTCGATGCATTGATTTTATATGATGCTCTCAAGGATTGCTTTGAATTCAGAAAGACACCATTACCAAAATGTTTTTCCGCAGAGATTCAAAGCATCGATACGGTCATCTTGAAAAGGGGTTGGCTGAGCGCCACGGTTTCGATGACTAAGTCTATCAAATTTGAAGAAGCATATGAAAAAATTCTATTTCACATGAGAAATTTAGAGAGAGCATTCCCGGAGAGATCGTGATTTTAGTTCCAATTCGCATGAGGTCATAAAGAATTTTCCTCAGCGGTTTTAAATCAACTTTAAAAGATACCTCCCATACTGCGAATTCTTCATCCCCCGTGCTGTCTCTTCCACATGATCTGCTGTGATCCACCCTTTGTGGAATGCAATTTCCTCGGGGCAGCAGATCTTGAGGCCTTGGCGGCTTTCCACGGTTTCAATGAAGGTGGAGGCCTGAAGCAGGCTTTCATGGGTGCCCATATCGAGCCATGCAATGCCGCGGCCGAGCACTTCGACATGCAGGCGTTCGCGTTTGAGGTATTCGATATTCACATCCGTGATTTCGAGTTCGCCACGTGGTGAGGGTTTGAGCTCTTTGGCAATTTGCAGGACATCGTTGTCGTAGAAGTAGAGCCCGGGAACGGCGTAATTGCTTTTTGGAGTTTTGGGTTTTTCGACAATTTCAATCGCCCTGCCGTGTTCATTGAAGCTCACCACCCCGTAACGCTCGGGATCGTGCACGTGGTAGCCAAACACTGTGGCACCTTGGATGCGTTTGACTGCGTTTGAAACGCTTTCTGTAAAGCCGTGGCCATAGAACACATTGTCGCCCAAAATGAGGCAGCTATTGGCGTTGCCTACAAAGGGAGCTCCGATGGTGAAGGCCTGTGCCAAGCCATCGGGACTGGGCTGTTCTGCGTAGCTGAGGTTCATGCCCCACTGTGAGCCATCGCCCAAGAGCCTTTGAAACAAAGGCAGATCGTGCGGGGTGGAGATGATGAGCACATCGCGCATGCCCGCAAGCATGAGGGTGGAGAGCGGGTAGTAGATCATGGGTTTGTCGTACACGGGAAGAATTTGTTTGGAGATGGCTTTGGT
>JBEAPS010000297.1:0-2508 GCA_041164285.1 Pseudomonadota bacterium | reverse complement strand
TTGAGTTTAAGCACGCTTTTGCGCGTTCCGAAATACTCGACCTAACCATTTCCACTGGCAGGGGAGATTGGAACAAAATTCTGGAACTCAAACATCTTGAAAAAGTAAGCTGCGAGATTCGTTGGATCGAAGCAGTCGGAGACTTGCATTGGCACGGTGTGTCGTTTGTTGGAGTTCCTTCCGAACAAACACGTGCAATGTCTGAACTGCTTGTTCAGTTCAGTAATAATGCTGACAATTCCATTTGATATTGATTCAATTTGACTGTGCAAGAGTAACTCTATTTTTACCTGCTCGCTTCGACTCATACATAGCCGCATCTGCTTGCTTCACTAGGTCCTGTAATGACTCTGCACACTCAGGAAAGCTTGAAACACCAATGCTAGCGGTGACTTTAAGCTCTTTTGCCTCAACAATTCCGCTTTGCGTGCTGAGATCATACGCGTTGGAGTCGAATGCAAAGCGAATTCGTTCGGCTAAAATATGCGCCCCTTCAAGCGAAGTGTTTGGAAGGATGACACAGAATTCATCTCCCCCGTAGCGTAGCAGCTGATCAGAGTCTCGAATGATTTCTCGCAGTGTTCTTGCTGCTGCCTTGATCATTTGACTCCCGACGACGTGTCCGAGCGTATCATTTATGCTTTTAAATTTGTCGAGGTCCAGAAAAAGGAGAGAGACTGGCGAGCCATAGCGCTGACTTCTTGCAACTTCTTGTGTCAGCGAAACTTCCATAAACCTCTGATTGTATAAACCTGTGAGTTCATCAAGAAGTGAGAGTGAATTGGCGAAATCAAGGTTTTGAAAAGTTCGGGCAGCCTGCATTGTGATCGGTGAGAGTTGCTCCAGCGACTGAAAGAGGTCATCTATGTTTGTGGCTTCTTTTGAAATTGCAACGTAGCCATAGTTTGCAGTGGGACTCCGGAACTCAACTACTGCAAAACGACGGCACGGTGTAATTCCGGTATTTGGTTGTAGGAGTGTCACTGAGTCCATTTCTGCGACGTTGTCTGGAATTGCTGCTCGCTTACGTAGGTATGAACCGAGACTGTTTTGAATGAGTTCGTGAGGTTCGGTGCGACCTACACCTGCTTGGCGAAGGTCTAGAAGTAATTCAGGATAAGAACGATGAGCATCGAAAAAGAACGAAAAACCTTCACTGACTTTGAGCTCGCGCGTAATGAGTCTTAGATAAGTTTTTAGGAGTTGCTTCTTTTCTGCAACTCCCGCAAGCGTTTGAGCGATACTGAGAATATGAACAGCCATGTTGAGAGTACGGTTTTCGCGCAATAGTTCGCCGTGTTGCTGTGCTTTCCTGATTGAGAGGACCAAATCTTCCAGTTCAACTGGTTTTTTAATGAAATCGACTGCTCCAGCTTTCATGGCGGCAACAGCTGTGTCGACAGTCGCAAAAGCCGTAATCGCAATGACCGGAATTTGGGGCCATTGTTTATGCCAGCGTTCTATCAATTCGAGCCCTGAGCCGTCTGGAAGTATGAGATCAACGAGCAGAAGTTGCGGCCTGAGCTCAGAGGAATCTTCCCACGTGCCTGATGTTCGAATGCGTTCCTGAAATGAGTCAGCAGTTGCGAAGTGTTCAACGAGAGCGCCTGCATCTTGCATCCATTTTTGGTACACTTTTGCGGTGGTGAGATCGTCCTCGACCAAATAAATTCTGACACCCTGAAGGACGCGTAGCGTTTTTGCCAGTTCTGGACTGTTAGCCGTAACCATAGCCCCTCGACTCCTTACACTTTTGCTTTGCCTTCTATTTAATCAGGTTTCAATTAAGAAGGCCAGTCAGTTCAACTGCCAACCAATTGTGCGCGTCTCGCCTCGTTCGTGACTGAAGTTCCAGATCTGCCGCAGCAAAGTAGAATTTGGCCCATTTTTGCGGAGGTATGAGCTTTGCTAGTTTTTCAATCCGTCCTTGCGAAGGATAGGGAATTCGAGCGAGTTCATGTGCCTGCCGGTTTTGCCCGGTCTGCGCCAATGCGGCTTGAAAGGCCAGTACCTGTCTGCCCGTGTAGTTCAAAGCGGATACGACACTTGAGGTTTCTTCCCCCGCCTGTTCAAGCTGCCCCATACGGAGGTGGACAAGGTTCGTGTCACCAGATGAAATTGCTTCAATAACATCGAATGCATCGAGACTTGTTTTAGGGACAATGGCTTCTTCAAACGAAAAGCCTCCACGGCTCATCCTTTCGAAATGAAGATCGCAGGCCTCAAGATCGCCACTGTAGTAATCGAAAGCGTATTGTGCCCAAGCAATCAGCTCGGGCTTCTTTGACTGAGTAAAAGCATTTCCATATCGCAGCATCAATGCGATCAGAATTTGGATAGCATCGTTTCGCGACGGTTCGTAGATGAGGGTGACGTCTGCTTTCCAAGGGAGGTCTTTGACAAGAGGAGCAGAGTGCCTCGCCGCGGCTGGTGCAAGAATGTAGAGCTCACTCCTGGCAGGTTCACTCAATTGATTTAATTGGATAGTGTAATCTGTCCATTGCTTCT
>JBEAPS010000296.1:0-10790 GCA_041164285.1 Pseudomonadota bacterium | reverse complement strand
ACTCCTTCTCACGAGCGCATTTACTCGAATCCTTATTGTTCTTTCGTTTGTTAGGCAAGCACTTGGCTCACCAACAATGCCACCCAATCAAGTTCTAATCGGTCTTTCACTTTTCTTAACCTATTTTGTTATGGGCCCAACAACTACCAAAATATACGACACATCTATTGCACCCTACATGGCAAAGACCATCTCAGCAGAACAGGCTTTTGATCAAGCTCAGCAGCCACTTCGTGACTTCATGCTTGCACAAGTCAGACGTGACGATCTGAAGCTATTTTTTAGTTTATCGAACACAGCTCAGCCAGAAAAACCTGCTGACATACCTATGAGAATTCTCATACCATCTTTTATAATCAGCGAGCTGAAAAGCGCATTTCAAATTGGATTTCTCGTTTATCTTCCATTCATCATAATCGACATGATTGTAAGTAGTGTTCTTATGGCCATGGGGATGATGATGCTTCCTCCAACCGTTGTCAGCTTGCCTCTTAAAATCATCTTATTTGTAGTCGTAGACGGCTGGAATTTACTATCTGGCTCACTCATTCGGAGTTTCGCATGAATAGTCAGCAAGTCATAGATATTTTCATGGGATTAATTTACGCCACCGCTGAACTGAGTTTGCCTCTGTTGGCAACAGCACTGATCGTTGGTTTGCTTATCAGTGTATTTCAAGCGGCAACGCAGATAAACGAAGCTACGCTCTCGTTTCTTCCAAAAATTGCGGCGATGATCGCAGTTTTCGCCATGATGAGCCCATGGATGGTTCAAAGAATCAAGAATTATACAGAGAGCATCTTTGCAAAGATTCCGGAGATCTCGAGACAAAAATGAACTTTGAGTCACTCTTTCAACTCAATCCCCAAGTTTGGCCGTACGCAGTCATGATGTTCCTGCGTATTGTGAGTGTCATCTTTTTCATGCCAATTTTTGGGGATTCAACGATTCCGGGAAGAGTTAGGCTACTGCTTTCTCTTGCAATGAGCATTTGTCTCTGGCCTGTAGTTGAAGGACAAATTCATTCTTCACCTGGATTCATCCAATGGAGTCCGCTCACTCTTGCGCTCGCTACACTCCGCGAGGTTTTCTTTGGATTCGCTGTTGGTTTTACTGCAAAACTACTAACCTTCGCGGCATCTATTGCGGCTCAAATTGTTGGCGTCAATATGGGGTTTCAAACTGCAACCCTTTTCACTGCCCAAACTGGAACGCAAGAATCTGCATTTTCATCGCTCAAAATCTGGATGATTACGATTCTTTTGCTAACTTTCAATATTCATCACATTTTCATTCAAGGAATTGTTGAATCGTTTACCACCGTTGCTATTGCCTCGAGCATTGATGCACAAATCCTCCTCAACGTCATTGTTCAGACTGTCGTTTCGAGTTTTGAAATTGGCCTGCGAATTGCGGGTCCACTTCTTTTGATTCAATCATTGACCACAATTGCTCTAGGTCTACTCAATCGTGCGTTACCTCAGCTCAACGCTTTCGTAATCAGCTTTCCGGTAAGCTTCGTTCTCAGCATGATTGTCTTGTTCTTTTCCGCATCAGCTTTTGTTCGATTGATAGGCCAAAAAGGATCCCAGATTGAAGTGGCAGCGTTCACCAACGTTCGAAAAGCATTCGAGCAGAAAGACTGAGGTGACGTGTGGAAGAACGTGAGGGCAATCAGCAAGATAAAACGGAAGAGGCAACCGACGAACGCCGAAGGCAATATCGAGAAGAGGGTCAGGTCGCAAGCCCCCGAGAGATACTGTCAACCTTGACTCTGATCATTATTACGATTGGTCTCACAATGTTGGGCGGGAATATATCAAGCTCAATTGGCATTAGTTTTAACAGAACGTTTGCAATTATATCCGATCATAACCTTGGTAACTTCGATATTATTACTGCGGTAGAACAGATACTTCAACCGGTCATTCCTGTCATGATTGGCGCGGCGTTTGTACTCGCGGTCATTCCATCCATACTTGGTCTCACAATTACGCAATTCAACTGGTCTTGGAAAAAAATCACACCAAATGCGGAAAAACTAAACTTCGTCTCAGGATTTAAACGACTTCTTTCCGCAGGTGGTGCTGAAGAAGCAGTTAAAGTGTTGGTCAAAGGTGTCACCCTTTGTACCGTGATCTATATCTTTATGAAGAACGAACTTGACGTGAGTGAAATATTTCTTTTCCTATCCACCGAGTCTCTTGCTGACCAACTGTTTTCTGCACTTCTGAAGCTTTTGACGTGGATCTCAATCACCACAGCCATATTGGCTGCAGCCGACTACGGATGGAACCTCTTTCGCCTCGAGCGTCAAATGATGATGAGCAAGCAAGAAGTCAAAGAGGAAAACAAGGCTCAGGAAGGTGACCCACTCGTTCGAAGCCAGCGCAGAAGAATGGCGCGTGAATTGATTATGCGTAAAAACATCAACGCGGTTCCTACGGCGACATTTGTCATCACAAACCCAACTCACTTTTCTGTGGCAGTCAGATATGTGAAAGGGATGCCAGCACCCATCGTTGTAGCAAAGGGTCAAGATTTTCTGGCCCTTAAAATAAGGGAAATCGCTAAAAAGAACGACATAATGCTGGTGGAAAACAAAGCACTTGCCAGAACACTCTATAAGACCGTGAAGGTTGGACAAGAGGTGCCGGCAAGCCTTTACTCCTCCGTCATTGAGGTCATGAAGATTATCTATCAGGCCCGCGGACGAGACTATTTTGAACGCTTCAATCTTCAAGGTGCAGTGGGCTGAGTAAAGACCAATTGCAAGAGGTGATCTATGGCTACCGGAGGAACCACATCAGGAGCGATTGCAGCTGGACAGGGATCTAGCTCTCTCTTCGGCTGGCTCAAAAGCCCAGACATTCTGATGGCACTCGCTGTCGTTGGAATTCTACCTATTATGTTGTTTCCAGTGCCAGGCGTTCTTCTCGATACTCTGCTTGCTCTCTCCCTATCCACATCTCTTGTCATCATGCTTGTAGCGATTTATATCAACAAGCCACTCGACTTTGGTGTGTTTCCGACCATTCTTCTCGTTTCTACACTTTTCAGACTAGCACTTAACGTTTCAACTACTCGTTCGATTCTTACTCATGGTGATGACCCTACTGGCAATATGAGTAATCTCATAAAGGCATTCGGAAATATTGTGATCGCTGACAATGTGGGTGTTGGTCTTGTCATATTCATCATCTTGCAAGTGATCAACTTCGTCGTAATCACGAAAGGTTCAGGTCGTATCGCAGAAGTCGCCGCACGATTTACCCTCGACGCGATGCCTGGAAAGCAGATGGCAATCGATGCGGAGCTTAACGCTGGTCACATTAATGCTGAAGAGGCGCGCCGACGTAGAACTTCGGTTGAAAAGGAAGCGGACTTTTACGGTGCAATGGACGGTGCTTCAAAGTTTGTTCGCGGTGATGCTATCGCAGGCATTATTATCACTCTTGTCAACATGATAGTCGGCCTTGTTATTGGTATAATTCAATTCAACTTAAGCGCAGCGGATGCGGCAAAAACCTACACTCTACTTGCAGTTGGTGATGGACTCATTGCAGCAATTCCTTCATTGATGATCTCAACCGCTGCAGGTCTTATCGTTACCCGAGCAACATCAGAAGGTGACCTTAGTGGCCAGGTCACGAAGCAATTCAGAGTGCATCCCAAAGCTCTCTACGTCTCTTCATTTATTCTCTTCATGCTAGCGGCAGTGCCTGGGTTCCCAAAATTCGGCTTCCTCACACTTGCAGTTTCACTCGCCTTGCTCGGGCGCATGGCTGATCGCTCGTTGAAGAATGAGAAGCTTGCAGAAAATGAGGCTAATTCGGCTGATGCTCAGAGCAAAGACAAGAAGGATAACGAAAGTATAGACAATCTCATGCGCCTAGATATTCTCGCAGTTGAAGTTGGGCACGCACTTGTTCATCTTATTGACCCGCAGCAAGACGGCGAAGTTGTTGACCGCATTCAGAGTATACGAAAGCAGTTCGCTCAAGAACTAGGAATAGTTGTTCCGCAAATCCAATTACGGGACAATCTCCAGCAAGATCCTGGTCAATATTCGATATCGCTTAAAGGCAGTAAAATTGCCTCGGGCCACCTCATGGTTGACTACTTTCTTGCGATGGATCCTGGCAATGTTGAGCTGCCGATCGATGGTGAGCCTACTACAGATCCCGTTTATGGACTCCCTGCCCTATGGATTCATAAGCGTGAGAAAGACGAAGCTGTCTTCAGAGGATACACAGTTGTCAATTGCGCTACAGTCATCGCCACACACATTACGAAAGCACTGCGCGAGCATTCCTCAGAGCTACTCACTCGGCAGGATGTGCAGTACCTCGTTGACAAACTCAGAGAGACAAATCCGAAAGTCGTCGAAGAAGTTATTCATTCTGAGCGACTTTCTCTCGGAGATGTCGTCAAGGTTATGCAAAATCTGCTGCGTGAAGATGTGTCGGTTAGGGACATTCTTTCACTCTTCGAGTGCCTCGCTGACCACTGTAAGATTATAAAGAACCCTGAGGTACTTTCTGAGCTAAGCCGCAAGTCACTAGGTCGTGCGATTGCCCAGAAATTTATCAATGAAAAGGATGAACTTGTGGTCATTACATTCGACCGAATGATAGAAGACATCCTTGGTGGTGGTCTTGTGACTACCGACAGCGGCAGCACTTATCTCAATCTAGATGCGCGACAAGCACAGGAAATACTGCAAAAACTTATGAGCGGAATAGGCGTCTTCGAGGCTGAGGGAACACAACCAGTTCTTCTCATGTCGGCCCGTCTTCGTTCAGCTTTCCAAAGGCTTATGGTGCGGTATCTCCCGCAGGTTGCAGTGCTCTCATACGACGAAGTTCCTTCGGACTTTAAAATCCGAAATTTGCAAATGATTAGTTGACCAATGACACCGAATACCAGCGATCCGAGGTACGACAATGGATGTGCATAAGTACGAAGCCTTTACAATGCAGGATGCAATCAAGCTCGTCAAAAAAGAGCTTGGTCGAGACGCCGTCATTCTGTCAACGAGGGAAAAGGTCAAGACGCCAGAGGGCTCGAGTAAACCAATAAGGCTTATTGAAGTGACAGCAGCTCCGGCGGCAGCACCAAAGTCAAAAACAAGCCAAGCGTCTACCCGCTCAGGTATCCTCTCCCCTGAGGAGGCGGCACGTGCTCAGCGAATTGACTTCACAAAAGTTTCTCAGACCTCAGATACAATACGGAGTAAACAGTCTCCCGCTTTGGGGCAACTGAACCCAGCAACACGAAGCCTCGCAAAATCGCTCGCAGGTGCTTTAGAGCCTGCCCCGAATAATGCAATTAACAGTGTGAATCTTGCACTTCAACAAAGGTCCTATGAGCAAGGGCTGGTCAAGGTGGATACACAGGCACAAGCACGAGCACTGCGCACACAAGACCACCACCTCAAAAACGTATCAGAGCGCTTCGATGACAGCGCAAACACTGAAATCCGTAGCCTCCGCGATGAACTTGGAAAAGTGAGGCGCGAGATTGAGCTTATCCCTCACGTTAACGTCTCGGACCAAATGCAAGAGATTCGTGTTCTACTCCACGATCTGATGCGTCAAAGATTCCAGAAAGATACGGACAACATGGCTGGCAATGATGTCTGTTTGAATGACATTTGCATTCGTCTAAGAGCTGCAGGTGTCCTGGAGGCAGTCATTTCAGAGCTCAGTCACATTGTGACAACAGGCCCGCTACCCACTCACCCTGATGGCTCTCCACTCATTGGAGAGAAACTCAAAGAACACTACTTGAATCAGAGTATTCGGTTTTTGTTTCGCCAAATGAGTGTCACTCCGCAGGCAAACTTCTCTAACCAAAAGGTAGTCGCCCTCGTTGGTTCTACTGGTGTTGGCAAAACGACAACGATTGCAAAACTTGCTGCAAGAATGCAACTCACTGACAAAAAGAGAGTAGCACTCATAAGTATGGACTCTTTCAGGATTGCTGCAGCCGACCAATTGAGAGCCTATTCCAAGATTCTCGATTGCCCATTTAGCGAAGTCACTGAAAATTCTGACCTCGCTGAGTTCGTGACAAAATTCTACGACTACGATCTCATTCTTATCGATACAGCAGGTCGCAGCAGTAAGCAGCAAATGCAAATGGATCAGCTACGTTCACTTTCTAACATGCCATTCCCAGTTCACTTTCACATGGTTCAGTCTGCCAGCATGAAGCAGCGCGATCTAGATGAAAACCTAAAGGCTTTTCGTATGGTTAACCTGCAGAGCCTTATCTTCACGAAACTCGATGAGTCTTGGAGTTTTGGCGAAATTCTAAACACGAACATCACAAGTAAACTGCCTCTGTCATTTTTTACAACAGGGCAAAAAGTACCTGAAGATCTTGAGCCAGCAACAAAAGAACGCGTCGTAGAACGCATCTTTAGACTTTGATTGTTGAGAGGAAACAAAAGTGTTCGATCAAGCAACAACTCTTCGCAGAATTATGGAAGAAGCCCGACAGACATGCTCTGGAGGAGCAACAACTAAGCAGTTTCATCAACAGATGCACGTCCACCAGACACAACCTACCAAGGCACCAAGGGTTATGACCGTTACTGGGGGCAAGGGAGGCGTCGGCAAAACTTTGACCACTGCAAACCTTGGGCTGTGTTTCGTCAGAGAGGGAATGCGAACATTACTCATTGATGGTGACTTTGGACTAGCCAACCTCGACGTGCTTCTGAACGTGCATGCAGAGTCAACTCTGGAAGACGTTTTGCTTGGGGAGAGGGAGCTCAAAGACGTCATCATTCAAGGCCCAGAGGGGATTCGTTTAATACCGGCATCAAGTGGAATGCCAAAAGTGAGTGAGCTGAATCAGATGCAAAAAATGGTACTACTTGACCAGATTGAAAGCATCCAGGACGACTTCGATGTTGTTCTGATCGATACACCTGCTGGTGTTTCGAAGAATGTTCAGTATTGGGCAGGAAGTGCATCGGAAATTATCCTTGTTGCCACGCCAGAGCCTACGAGTTTGGCTGATGCGTATGCAACCATGAAAGTTCTCGTTCAGACAAATAACGACTACATCTTCAGACTCGTTGTGAATATGGCACGCAATGAAGATGAGGCGCTTAGGGTATTTGAGCGATTGAATTCGGTGGCAAACGAGTATTTACAAGCGCGACTTGAATTTGCAGGTTTCATTCCAATGTGCGAATCGGTGAGACAATCAGTCCGAGAGAGAACTGCTTACACACAAAAATATCCATTCTCGCCCGCTTCTCGCGGAGTGAGAGGTATTGCACGTGAACTTCTCTATAACGGAAGTCAGCCACAACCGAAAGGCACAATGCAATTTTTTTGGAAACGACTTGTTGCTGGAAACAGTAACGAAAACTTCATTCGGTAAATCCTGAACGGGGGAGACTATGAGTACGGGAAGCGCGGCCAAAAAACAGCCGGTTCAGGAAAAAGAGAATGGCAAGAAGTCAAGCGAGACGAAGACTTCCATATATGCATCCGAAAGTGGAGAGGCTGCCGCAAGGAAAACCGCAACTGCGAAGAAACAAAACTCGTCACAGAGCAAATCACAGGCAAGTGCTAACGATCCGATGCGAAATCAGGTCATTATGGATTATGCGCCTTTGATTAAGTATATTGCCCAAAAAATTGCAGCGCGGCTTCCATCAAACATCGATCTTGACGACCTATTCTCAGCTGGTGTTATTGGTCTTATGGATGCAATTGATAAATATGATCCTAGCCGTGACAATAAGTTCAAAACATATGCTGAGTTCAGAATTCGCGGTGCGATACTAGACGAGCTGAGAAATCAAGACTGGGTTCCTCGCTCAGTTCGAGAAACAAATAAAAAAGAAGAGCGAGCTCGATATGAGCTTGAACAAAAATTTGGCCGACCTCCTACTGATAAGGAAACTGCTGCTCATCTAGAGATCTCTCTCGAAGAGTTTCACGAGAAGTCTGGTCGAACACGCGTCTCTATGTTGAGCCTCGAAGAGCTCGGTGGAGTCCACTCTGGGGATAAAAAGTCGCTACTTGAGTGTCTTGAAAATCCTAACTCTAAGAACCCATTCACTATGCTAAAAGCAAAGGGTGTTCGAGACATCATTTTAAAAACAGTTGAAGAATTGCCAGAAAAGCAAAAACTAGTTTTGAGCTTGTATTACTACGAAGACCTAAACTTAAAAGAGATTGGTCGTATTCTAGACGTCACTGAGTCACGAGTCTCACAGCTGCATACGCAGGCGGTGCAAAAGATGAGAGCAAAACTTAAAAATCTTCTTCAAGAGTAAACTGGAGCACAACAAAATGGCGTTGCCAGGATTCGAAATGAAAATACTCATTGTAGACGACTTTCCTACAATGCGAAAAATTATACGTCAGGTGCTCTCGCAGATTGGCTCTCGTGACGTCATTGAGGCAAGTGATGGTCGGGTAGCACTTTCGGTCCTCAAGGAAAACCCAGACGTAAAGTTTATTATTTCAGATTGGAATATGCCTAACATGACTGGAGTGGAGCTTCTTCGGGCAATCAGGAGCAATCCAGCACACAGTCAAGTACCATTCCTTATGGTGACGGCAGAAGCAGACAAAGAAAACATTGTAGAAGCTGTGAAGAACGGTGCTAATAATTATATTGTAAAACCTTTCAATGCTGCAACTTTGAGAGAAAAAATAGAAAAAGTATTTTCAACCAGGAGGTGATCCGTGTCAGAACGTTTGTCTGCATTTGAGGAGTTACACGGAAGCAGTGAGGAGCAATCGCAGAGTAGTTCTAAAACCTCGACGCTCGAGTTGCTCTCATCGCTCCGTTTGAGACTTGTCGCAAAGAAGATTCCTCTGAAATACTGTAAATTTAATATTTCAAACACCGTGAATAAGATGATGCAGGGCGAAACCCTAAGTTTGGCTCAGGATGGTGCAACATTTTATTCTGCGCTGTCATATGATCAAGGCTGTCTCATGAGACTTCTTGTTGAACTTCCCGATTACTGGGCGCTGAAGTCAAGACACGTTGAGTACCGCCATACAGAGGCGCCAGAATCATTTCAGATGCTCTGCAGAGTCGTCTCCTGTGAGGATGTTGGCAAACGACCAAATCGCTACTTAATCACCGTTCAGACTGTGAACATCGATCCGATCGACGGACGAGTTCTGTCTGACTATTTGGGAGTGGGAGCAGTAGCTGCGTGAATTCAACATTGATTTTATCAACATTCGCTGCTGTTTTTATCATAATCGAGACTGTTTTTTTCCTAGCTTGCTTCAGATGGCTTTCGAAAGGAAAGAAACTTCGAGAGAGAGAGTTTAGCCGTCTCGACCAAGAACGAGCGGAGCTCGTAGAACTACAGGCAGCGGTTGCCGGCGAACTATCGCAAGCGAAAAAAATATCCGAGGAAACCCTGACTAAACTGCGCAAAGTCGGTTCTGACGCTCATGAAGAGTGGCTTGAAATGACCAAGAGATGCGAGACTCTCCTGGTTGACATCGAGGCGAAAAGCAAGGACATCGTGAATGATGCCGTTGCTAAGTTGAACAAAACAACCATGCAAATCGAGAAATCTACGCAAATTGCGATGAACACTTCTGCCGATTTGAAAGAATCAACACAAAGCGCGCAGAAACTGCTCCGCTTTCTCGACGAAAGCGTTCCATCAGATGAGATTTTCAAGGAGCTTCAAGCCGAAAAATACGCTGAAGCTCGACGTCTGATCTTTGAAGGAGCTGAAGTCAATTCAATATGCCGTAAACTGGGTTTATCACAAAGCGAAGTTCAGTTACTCTCTTACATGGGTTGAACCTGAGGAGAGAGCCATTGATAAAGTACACGCTGTGTGCACTGCTCATTTGTATGATTCACTTGACAGCATCTTATCCTGTTTTTGCCAGTGACAGAGTCGAGGTTTCGACCCTGAACGATGAAAAACTCATCAAAGGGTCTGCGTTCATACCTCTCCTTCTCCAGGTCGGACTCGATGCTGGTGCCCTCAACCACACAACAACCATCCCTAATGAAGGTCCATTTTCCGGTTATTATCTTGCAGGAAAAGGGCTTGCCTCGTTGGAGTTTGAAGACTGGATCATTGAAACCGGGCTCGGATGGCACTATTCCGCTCTTTATGGAACGACGCGGGATCCTAATCCCCCTTTTATTGAGATTGGTCATAGGATTTACACTCAGTCTGCCTTTGCGGAAGGTGGTGTCCGATTGAAACTTCATCCACGCTTTAATATTGGGCTCATCGCTCAAGACTATTTCGGCGCTGACCTTTCGCTGAGCCAGAGGCGTGGAACAAACAATCATATGCTCTTGGGTGGTGCTTCCGCTGCGGTAGACTTTCTCGGTGAAAGTGGAGTCTTTCGACTGGGCGCGCACTTGTTGGGAGAAATATTAGACAATCAAAGACAGGTCATTTACTACGGAGCCACACTGCAGTTTGGCATTCCGCTTGTTGGCGCAGACACAATACTAAGAAAAGAAAAAGTTATAGTTAAGCGCGAGAGAATTGAGACCATCACAGTTCCTAAGGTCACTACAAAAACTGTTGTCAAAGATGTCAGCAAGTATTCGGTTCCCGCACGAGCATTTAAATTCTACAAGGGCCAAAGCGCCCTTAATTTAGATGACCAAAAACTAACCTCGGAGCTGGGTCAAATTTTATCCAACTTTTCATCGAAGTATAAGCAAGTCACAATCGAAGCGACGGTGAAGAAAACCCAGAACTTCCAGCGTGATCTTAAATTGAGTCAAGCTCGTGCCGATTCGATTAAAAATGC
>JBEAPS010000295.1:0-3129 GCA_041164285.1 Pseudomonadota bacterium | reverse complement strand
AAAACCAAAGCACAACAACATCATCCTCGGTAAGAGCAATCGTGACTCAATTCGAGACAGCCCTCGCACAACGAGACTGCGATCGAGTCAGAGATTTAGAAAAACAGCTTGTAGCTCCTCCCGGAAGCTACGCGGGCAGTGTGCTGCTAGCGACGTTGTGGTGCTCGCAGCAAGAAAACCCGCTTGATCTGGAAGTCAACGAGCGGCTTCAAAAGGAATTTGAAGAGATTGGTAAAAAGCAAGTTCCTCTATTTGATGCTGTCTTCCTCGAGGAGTTGAGAGTTGACGCGTTGAGAAAATCTGGAAAATTAAATGAGGCAAGGGCCGCTTCAGCAAACGCAATTGGCATATCAGCACAACGGTTCATGTCGCTTGTCTCTGGACACGTACTCAGAAGCGAGCTGAGTGACCTTAAAAGCGCTTTGAATGGTAGACAAATCGAAATACTTGAAAGTGTGAAAAGTAGTCTCAGCGAACCCATGAGCCAAGCTCTTGCACTTGTTAAATTTGACGATCTGATCGCTCAGCTTCCCGAGAGCGACCTGAAAAACAAGCTTCACCTTGTGCGTTTGAAACTATTTTCTGCGATCGAGTATTCGTTTGCCAGTCAGCTCACTTCACTTGAAGAGCTTCGTGTCCGCGGAGAGAATAGAAAAGCAGACGAGCTTGCAACGACTCTTAAAAAACAGTTCCCGAATCAAGCGCATCAAGACCGCATTTCAGCTCTCGTTGGTCCCGAAACAATGAGAGCACCTGAGCTCACGTCATCACAAACTCAAAATGTTTGCATTTCAAGCCCAAACGCATTGGGCAGCCTTACTGAACGTGGCGATCTGACTGCCGATCGCGCAATTCAGCTTGCAAGAATCGCACTCAATGAGGGCAAGCCCGGTGATGCTGTGCAAACACTCGATGGACTTTCCGACACTCAAAAAAGTGATAGAACTCGCAATCTCAGACGAGAGGCATCAGAAGCGCACATTCGAGATTTGCGCAGAAAAGCAAACGAGTTGTATCAAAGGGGTAATGTTTCTTCAGACAGTCTAACTAAGATAGAAAGTTTCGATCAGTGCCGGCAAATTCTAGAAAATATCTTGAGCCTTTATCCTGAGGCAAACCGGTACACGAGAGTCAAGATTAAAAAGTTTCTTGACTCTGTTTCTGAAAACTTAACAGAATTGCGAAAGGCACAAGTAAAATGAATTCCTCGACTTTAAATCAGCATCTTGTGCAACAACTAGGGGAATGCGCAGAGCGCTTGAATTTGTGGTTAACCGATCCCAGTGTCGATGCATCTGAACGGGCCGAGATCGAGCAACTCATCGCTACACAGGAAATTGATGAACTTCGAGACAGGTTTTGGCGTGAACTTGAATTCGGAACAGGCGGCCTTCGAGGGGTTGTGGGAGCAGGAAGCAATCGCATGAATGGCCCCATCGTGAGGAAGGCAACTCAAGGATTTGCCAACTACATTCTCAAGCAAGGCGAGCAAGCGCAAAGACGCGGGATTGTCATAGCCTATGACAGTCGACTAACTTCGCGCTTTTTTGCAGAACAAGCAGCCGGAGTTATGGCTGCTAATGGCATTCGGGTTCAGATCTTTGACCACATACAAACGACACCTTGTTTGTCATTTGCGGTGCGTCACCTCAATTGCATTGGTGGTCTCTGCATTACGGCTAGCCACAATCCACCTCAATATAATGGATATAAAGTGTACTGGGAAGACGGTGCACAAATCACCCCACCACATGACAAAGCTATTTTGGGTGAAGTTTTTGCGCTCACTCGGTACCAAGAAGCAAAATTTATGAATTTTAACGAAGCAGTCACGAGTGAACTCGTTCGCAACGTTAGCACCGAGACAATTGATGAATACTTCAAGAAAGTTAGAGAGCTGCAGCTAGAACCTGACTTACCCAAAAATATCAGTATTGTTTACACACCACTTCACGGAACAGGTGCAAGTCCCGCGAGACGGGCATTGACAGAGTGGGGATATAAAAATCTCCACATTGTACCAGAACAAGAAAAACCGGATGGCCACTTTCCAACAGTGAGTAAACCGAATCCCGAGGAACCAAGTGCCCTCTCGCTAGCAATCGAGCAAGCAGCTCAAAGACAAGCGGACATAGTACTCGCAACTGACCCTGATTCTGACAGACTTGCCTTGGTTGTACGCGACCCAAAAGCATCACGAGGCACATTCAAACATCAGGGGTACGGAGACTACGTTTTTCTCAACGGAAACCAAACAGGCGCTCTGTTGATTCACTACATACTCGAAACTCGTAAGAGAGCAGGGCGACTTCTACCTGAACATAAAATCATTAAAACGATTGTTACGTCTGACTTTCATAAAGAAATCTGTGCAAGCTACGATGTAGAGATATTCGATACACTTACGGGATTTAAGTGGATAGCCGGCGTAGTTAATGAATGGGAAAGAGAAGGTAGAAAAGATTGTAAATACCTTTTTGGCACCGAAGAAAGCTTTGGATTTATGCCAGCCGATTACGTCCGAGATAAAGATGGCATTGGTGCTCTTTGTCAAGCTGTAGAAATGTCAGCAGCCTTCAAGTCCGGTGGCAAGACGCACTGCGAAGTACTTCTTGAATTGTTCATGAAGCACGGAGCATGGCAGGAAGACCTCGTAACAGTAGATCTTGAAGGCAAAGAAGGCGCCTCTCGTATTCAGAGAATTATGAGCCATATGCGTGAAAAACCCGTCACCAGTTTTGCCTCAACTGCAGTGACAAAACTTATTGACTATCAAAAGCAGACTACAATTTACGTGGACGGTAAGAGCACTTCACAGAACTCATCTTTTGACTCTCTTCCAAAGTCTGATGTGCTTCAGCTGATTCTGGAGGATGGTAGTAAAATTTCGCTACGCCCAAGTGGAACTGAGCCAAAAATCAAGTTTTATATTTCTGTATGCACTCGGACTCAAAACCAGGCGAATCATGCTCAAAATGCCTACGCAACGAGTGTGAATAGAGTTGCACTTTTCAGAGCAGAAATAGATCGACTCATTGCAGCCATTCCCTAGGAAGACACATGCTACAAGAGCTCATTAATTCAACTCTCATTCATCAGAATCAAAGTCTTAATCAAAAGACTGCGCTT
>JBEAPS010000294.1:0-6596 GCA_041164285.1 Pseudomonadota bacterium | reverse complement strand
GTCGAGAATTCTTTGTTTCTTTGTGATGAGCTGGTTCGCTGCACTGTCTTTCTCATCCGAAGCTTTTTGCGACAGCAAAACTCAGTCTAACTACGTCGTCTCGCATCCATTTGGCTTGTTCCCATCGGTGGGACTCGAGGTCGGGCAGCGGTCTTCGCGGGATGCGCGTGGATTTGATCTCGAAATTAACTATGGCTTCAATTCGAGCCACTTTTTTGTCGGTCAATTGTTCATGGGCTACTTTTCGAAAGAAAAGTACGGAGGAAGCTTTTTTGTGAAGCAAAGCTATGGCCTCGTTATCGTCGACCCTGACTCTGCTGGAATTTCGAACGCTAGTCCAGAGTTGGGTGCTGGTGCGGCATACAAAATTGGAAATGAGTGGGAGTGGCCTAGTGGCTTGATTTTCGGAGTTGGATGGGTTGGCATTGGCGGTAGCGTGAGTCTCAGTGGAGAAGGGACGTCCGCAACAGTGACTCCCTACTTGTTGAACCCATACGTGGGATGGTCGTTCTAATTGCTCTCAACCCTTGGTGGATACAATGGGCGCCTGTTCAGCCGTTTCCCAAGCAACGTCAGGCCACCATTTTTTCTTGAGATGAGCGTTGTTTGCCATGGGATCAAAGCTCTCACCCGGACGAGGCAAAACGAGTTCTACTCCTATTTTTTGTGCATGAGTGATGAGGCGTTCACCCGGCTCAGTCCAACCATGCGGTGCGAGGCTGAATGTGGCCCAATGGATCGGTAGGTAGAGTTTACCTTTGAGATCAATGCACGCCTGCAGGGCTTGTTCGGGCCCAATATGAACATCGGGCCATGCCGAGTTGTATGCAGCTGATTCAATCGCGACGAGATCAAACGGGCCATACTTTTCACCGATCGTTTTAAACCCCGGAAAGTACGCTGTGTCGCCGCTGAAATAAAAGCGATGATTTGTTCCAGCAAAAACAAAGCCACACCATAGCGTTGAGTTGCGATCGAAGGGAGTTCGCCCTGAAAAGTGACGCGCCGGCACTGCTGCAAGCGTCACTGTTCCAATTTTTGTTTCTTCCCACCAATCGAATTCTTGAATGAGCGAAAAAGGAACACCCATATCTTCAAGCCTATCGCCCACGCCGAGAGGAACAATGAAAGGCACACCAAGAGTTGCCAGATGCTCCACTGTTTCGCGGCACAGGTGATCGTAATGATCGTGCGAGAGCACAACTGCATCGAGCTTTGGGAGTTCGTTGAGTGCAAGTGGGGCTTTGAAAAAACGCTTGGGCCCGGCGAACGACACAGGCGAAGCTCTTTCTCCCCAGACAGGATCGGTGAGGAACCTGTGACCGTCGATTTCAACAAGCATCGAGGAGTGTCCTACCCACGTGACGCGAAAGCCTGATTCACTCGGCGCGTCGAAATCGGAGCGCTTCTTTTGGACAGTGGGGATACTTTCATCAGGCGTGGTTTTGGCGCCTGAGAAAATCATTTTGCGCAGGGCATCTGCAAATCGGGTGACTTCGGGAAGACCGTTTTGAAACTTGCCGTCTTTCCACTGCGGAGATGCAATTTTACGCGCGTGACGCGATTGTCGTGCAGCGAGTGCGGCATCTGATGAATTCAACACTGGAGTTGACCCTTCGATATCAGAGTTTGAGTTAGACGCTTTCGCGCTGAAAAAGCTCCCTGCGCCTGCAAGTCCAACGGTTCCGAGAAATGACCGTCGTGATTGTGCTGCGTGCTTTGATTTTTTGTTGTCGCTCACGGCACCCTCCGCAAATAAAAAGAGAGGCTCGTCTGCATGCAAACGAGCCTCTCCTAGTTTACCTGAAACGAAAATCAGCGCAGCGCTTTTTGGAGTGTGACCCCAATTTCACCGGCACTAATGACAGTATGAATTCCGCATGCTTCCATTGCTTCGTATTTTTCTGCTGCCGTTCCTTTGCCACCGGAAATAATTGCACCGGCGTGGCCCATGCGCTTGCCCTTGGGAGCTGTTTGGCCCGCAACAAATCCAACCACAGGTTTTTTCATGTTGGCCTTGATCCACTCAGCCGCCTGAATTTCAGACGTGCCGCCAATTTCACCGATCATGACCACTGCGTCGGTGTCTTGGTCTTTGTTGAAGAGGTCAAGAACGTCGATGAAGCTTGTGCCATGGAGTGGGTCGCCACCAATACCAACACATGTGCTTTGTCCGATGCCGAGCGCAGACAACTGACCAACGGCTTCGTAAGTGAGGGTTCCTGATTTCGACACGACACCAATACGGCCGGGCTTGTGAATATGGCCGGGCATAATACCGATTTTGCAAGCTCCGGGGGTAATCACACCGGGGCAGTTGGGGCCCACAAGACGGCTGCGGCCGTTGGCATGTCCCAACGCCTTTTTCACGCGCAACATGTCGAGCACAGGGATGCCTTCCGTGATGGCAACGATGAGTTCAATGCCAGCGTCAATCGCCTCAAGAATGGCGTCAGCTGCAAATGGAGGAGGCACGAAGATCATGGTTGCGTTTGCACCCACTTCTTTGCGTGCTTGATACACAGTGTTGAAAATGGGGCGGTCGAGCACTTTGGTGCCGCCCTTGCCAGGGGTCACGCCACCAACAAGTTGTGTGCCGTATTCTGCACATTTTTCGGAGTGGAACAGACCGGCCGAGCCAGTGATGCCTTGGCAGATCAGACGCGTATTTTTATCAACCAAGATAGCCATATGAAGAATCCTTCAGTCAAAAAATGAAAAGCGGTTGAAGCAAGAAGTCATCCAGCGTGCATCAGCGCACTGCTTTAACGATCTTCTCGGCACCGTCGCTCATGGAGTCGGCAGCAATGATGTTGAGCCCTGAGTCACCAAGAATCTTTTTACCAATCTCAACGTTGGTTCCTTCAAGGCGCACGACAAGTGGAACCTTGAGGCCAAGTTCTTTGGCTGCGGCAACAATACCGTTGGCAATCACATCGCACTTCATAATTCCGCCAAAGATGTTGACGAAGATTCCGCGCACTGCAGCATCTTTGAGAATGATGCGGAACGCCTGAGTCACAGTTTCCTGATTGGCACCACCACCCACGTCGAGGAAGTTGGCAGGCAGTCCGCCTTTTTGCTTGATGATGTCCATGGTGGCCATGGCAAGGCCCGCGCCATTCACAAGACAGCCAATGTTGCCTTCGAGCGAAACGTAGCTGAGGCCGAATTTCGATGCTTCAAGCTCTCGTGCATCTTCTTCTTCGTAGTCACGCATATCTTGTAGTTCTGGGTGACGGAACAGCGCATTTTCGTCGAACGACATTTTGCAGTCGAGGATTTGCATTTGGCCATCTTTGGTGACAGCGAGCGGATTGATTTCAATCATCGCGCAGTCGTATGCCATAAATGCTTTGAACAGACCCGTGATGGTTTTGTTGAACTCTTTTGCAAGCGGGCCAGTGAAGCCAAGACGATCGCACAAATTGCGCACGGTGAAAGGCATGAGGCCAACGGTTGGGTCGACGTTCGCAGTGACAATTTTCTCTGGGTGTTTTTCTGCGACTTCTTCGATGTCCATGCCACCTTCGGTGGAGGCCATGATACCGATAGCGTCGGTTTCGCGGTTGACAACCAAGCTCAGATAGTACTCTTTCGCAATGTCGGAGCCTTGCGCCACAAGTACTTTATGTACTTTTTTGCCTTGGTGACCTGTTTGCGGAGTGACGAGCTGCATGCCGATGATTTTTTGTGCCCACTCAAATGCCTGATCGGGTGTGCGTGCAAGTTTGACACCGCCGCCTTTACCGCGGCCGCCTGCATGGATTTGCGCCTTCACTACACTCAGTGCATCAGCACCAAACGATCGTGCGGCCCATTCAGCCTCTGTCGCTGTGTGACAGAGTTTGCCTTTAGGTATGTTCAGACCAAATTTAGCGAGTAGCTCTTTGGCCTGATACTCATGGACGTTCATTTCAAACTCCTTGCAAAACTGTGCGGAAGATGAGGTCGGGATCGATCCACGCGCTGCCGCAAACGTTGGACCGAGAAACCTTACACAAAATATAAAGGCCTCGCTATCGCGAGGCCCTTTGAAATTCAAACCTAAGTCGGGGCGAAGCACCCCGATGGGGCTTGTGGCTCTGATGGCTTACATCATGCCTGGGTAGCCGCCGCCAGCGCCTGGCATCGGAGCAGCTTTGTCTTCCTTCGGACGCTCAGCAATCATGCACTCGGTTGTGAGCAGCAACGAAGCAACGGAAGCAGCGTTTTGCAATGCAGAACGGGTGACTTTAGTTGGGTCGATGATGCCTGCAGCAACCATGTCTTCGTAGCGCTCGTCTTTAGCGTTGAAGCCGAAAGTGGTTGTTGTGTTCTCACGAACCTTTTGCAGGATGACAGATGGCTCTTGACCAGCGTTGTTTGTGATTTGGCGGAGCGGCTCTTCAACAGCGCGGAAGATGATGTCCACACCAAAGCGCTCATCGCCTGCCACTTTTTCGCGCAGAGCTGGAAGAAGTTTCTGTGCACGGATGAGAGCAACACCACCGCCAGGGACGATGCCTTCTTCAACCGCAGCGCGAGTTGCATTGAGTGCATCTTCCACGCGTGCCTTCTTCTCTTTCATTTCAGTTTCAGTTGCTGCACCGACGCGGATAACAGCCACACCACCTGCGAGCTTCGCGAGACGCTCTTGCAGTTTTTCGCGGTCATAGTCGCTTGAGGTGTCTTCGACTTGCTTACGCAATTGCTTGATGCGCGCTTCGATGTCTTTTTTAGCGCCTTGGCCGTCGATGATTGTGGTGTTGTCTTTGTCGATGCGGATGCGCTTAGCCACGCCGAGCTGCTCGAGTTCGGTTGTTTCAAGCTTCATTCCGAGCTCTTCAGAGATCACTGTTCCGCCTGTGAGGATAGCAATGTCTTCGAGCATAGCTTTGCGGCGGTCGCCGAAGCCAGGAGCCTTCACTGCAACAAGTTTAAGATTGCCACGGAGGCGGTTCAGAACGAGAGCTGCAAGAGCTTCGCCTTCAACGTCTTCAGCAACCATGAGGAGTGGCTTGCCTGTGCGGACAACTTTTTCAAGGATTGGCACGAGGTCTTTGAGGCTTGAGAGTTTCTTGTCGAACAGAAGAACGTAAGCGTCTTCGTAGTTGACTTCCATGCGCTCAGCGTCGTTGACGAAATAGTTGGACAGGTAGCCGCGATCGAATTGCATACCTTCAACAACTTCGAGAGTTGTCTCCATACCCTTTGCATCTTCAACTTGGATCACGCCTTCTTTGCCTACTTTTTCCATCGCGTCAGCAATGATGTTGCCGATGTCGGTGTCAGAGTTTGCAGAGATGGTACCAACTTGAGCAATTTCAGTGCGGCTGTTTGTTTTTTTGCTGAGGTTTTTGAGCTCAGTGACGACTTCAGCAACAGCTTTGTCGATACCGCGCTTGAGGTCCATGGGGTTGTGGCCTGCAGCAACAAGCTTCACGCCTTCGCGGTAGATAGCTTGAGCAAGAACAGTTGCTGTCGTTGTTCCGTCGCCTGCAACGTCGGAAGTTTTCGAAGCAACTTCCTTCACCATTTGAGCGCCCATGTTTTCGAACTTGTCTTCGAGTTCGATTTCTTTAGCGACAGTCACGCCGTCTTTAGTGACGTTGGGTGAACCGAAAGACTTGTCGATAGCCACGTTGCGGCCGCGAGGTCCCATGGTGATTTTCACTGCGTCTGCGAGGATGTTCACGCCTGTGAGAATTTTCTTACGTGCGTCTTCACCGAAATTGATCATTTTTGCTGACATGTTTTCTCTCCGTTGTGGAACAAATGTTTTGCAAATGAATTGATTAGTTGTTTACGATTCCAAGAATGTCGTCTTCGCGCAAGATGAGGTGCTCTGTACCTTCGAGCTTGATCTCAGTTCCGCTGTATTTGCTGAAAAGAACGCGGTCGCCCACTTTCACTTCCATAGGACGCACTTTGCCGTCGTTGAGAACTTTACCAGCTCCCACAGCAACCACTGAGCCTTCCATGGGCTTCTCTTTGGCGTTGTCGGGAATCAGGATTCCGCCGGCTGTTTTGGTTTCTTCTTCTACGCGCTTTACAAGAATACGGTCTGCCAATGGGCGAACTTTCATTACTGCCTCCTAACGAATTGAGTCGGTCGTATACCAAGGATCAGGGGAGTTGCACAATAACCGGACATGCCAATTCCACCTCACCCGATCTTTGGAACGAGCGAGAAGCTAAGCAGGGGTGGAAGGTTGTCAAGGCAACCGCTCAGCTTAGAGGAACCTAAAGCTCACTATTGAATCTTAAAGTGCCTGTAATCTAAAGAAATAGTGATGAACTTAGAGAACAACATTCTCTTTGTATTCGCCAAAGACGCTGCGCAGAGTGTTGCAGATTTCGCCCACACTTCCGTAGGCCCTGACGGCCTCAAGAATGAAAGGCATCAAGTTGACTTCTGTGTGTGCTGCATTTTTGAGCTTTTCAAGGGCAACTGTGACCCGCGCAATGTCGCGTTCAGCTTTAATCTTTTGCAGCTTCCTGATTTGGTTATGCTCGACCTCTTTTGAGACACGCAGCAACCCTTGGGGTGGTGGTTCGGTGATTGTGAATTTGTTCACACCCACAATGATGCGTTTTTCCTTCTCAATATCTTG
>JBEAPS010000293.1:0-2556 GCA_041164285.1 Pseudomonadota bacterium | reverse complement strand
TCGCAGCCAACGTGTGTGAGTGCTTTTTTTCATCCGCAGGCAACGGCAATAAATGTCTTTTAACGGAATCTGTATCCTGAAAATCAACAGCAATCCTCTCTCGCTCTATCGGCTTATCTGCGTGCACGAGAAACTTTTTTGAATAGGCAATAGCATCAACTTCACGGGTGATCGTGATCCCATCCTTGAGGTTATCAACCCTGACAGACTCAGAAACTACGTCCTGCGGGAATAACCCCTCTTGCATGAGTGCTGTGCAATCTTTATGAGCACGTCTGTTAAGCACTGAACTCATGAAGGTCTGAACTGAGTTACTTCCTCGAGCAACTCCCATCGCCGATTGAATTAGCAATTCAAAATCGTCGGGCCGAGCGCATGACTTTATTCTAAAAATCAATTCCGCTCCCGTCATGGGTGAAAAAAATTCATTCATAAAATTGAAGTCCGGGCCTGAACCAGTTTCCTCTCGTCCCATAAATATATTGTTGTTCAAAAGTGCCTTCCCACTCTCCAAATCCTTAAAAAAAGGTAAAAACGAAAACCTACTTGCAATTTTCTTGATATTAAAAATGTTCGGAAAAAATTCCGTCACCCAAACTTCTGCGATTATGCGAACCCAACGCTCATTTTCCTCAAATTTAGACCATGTAATTAATTGACCCATTGAGGATTGGTGAATCGCATGTCTCAGAAAATTACGCGCAATTTCCCTAAAAAGAGCTGCTTGCTGGAAAGAATCGAGAAAAAGCCCAAATTCACCATACGCAGGTCCCATCTGAATATCACTAGGCTGACCAATAAGTAGTTGCTCTATTAAAATTTCAGGTTTCAACCTAAATCGCCAAACAGTTCCCGACTCCGCAAATAGTTTGGTGACAGCAGGTTGGAAAAGTTTGACCGACTCTTCCACATCATTTGCCATCTCTTTGAGCTTAGCGCTGTGAGTTTCAGATTCTAGCTTGAAAATTGAAGAACCTTCGAAGGACAGAGTGTCCTCCGGTGTATCAACCGAACTGAACTCCAACACTGGTGGAAGTCCTTCATAAGCTACCTCGGTCCAGCCCTCTTTCCCCTCAGTACAACGAAGGCATGACATTTTGAGCTGTTTGCTTCGGTCTCGGAAGCGAACTTTCGTCGGAAGTGGGCCCGACTTCAAAAGTAAATGAACCGGACCTGACAAAGTACCGCCAGATCTGCGCTGCATCGCAAAATTCCCAATGCCGTCACGCGGAAAAAATTGAAAAAATATTCGCAGCGCAACACAGCGCGACTCTTTTTTTGGCGAGATGTTTACGCGTAAGCTCTGTTCGAAATTTCTCCGTTCTATTGACGCAGTTGACCATTGAGAATGCTTGTCCCACGTCAATGTCGACGCCTCTCTACCGGAGCACAAGTCGTCACTGTCAGACACATCGACCTGACGCACAGTCACGGCACCCAAACCAATCTCTGACAACGGCCACTCCACGGTTACGTTGGCTTGGCTAAACTCAAGTTGCTCACGAGTCAGCGCAAGTTGTCTTGATGGGTGTAGATCGCGATTCGGTAGAATCCAGAAGTCCAAATCAACGTCTTGAGTGATGTGGTTCGTCGGATTTAATTTAAGGTCTTTAAGATGGGTTCTGGGGAGCACTAAGTACTGGGCACCCTCAAAACCGTGAATGCTGCTGGACCATTGCAGCTCTACGAGAGTTGAGGCAGGTACCTTACCAGCAATAACACTTCCTTCCGCGAGGCCAGATGCGCCCAAAGCCAAGAAGAAAAGGTGCAAATAAATCAGGACAGTGAACACACCAGTTTGCTTATATGAATCAAAATGATTTGACCATGCCCATAACAATCGCATATCCATGATGGCAATCTTTCGAAACCGAGGGTCCTATGGAAATTCTCAATGAAGAGGCAGTGTCTCGCACACTCGATGGCGCTTCAAGCATTTCACCCTTCGAAGAGCTGAAGAAGCAAGTAGAAGCAATTCTTTTTGCCGCTGAAAACGCCATGGAAGTATCTGAAATTAGGAACATTATAGGAGAGGTCTCGCTCTCCGACGTGCGTCTTGCCCTCAAAGATTTAATGGCCGATTATGCGGTTCGCTCATTTTTTCTCTTTGAATGCGGCGGAAAGTATCAATTGCGAACGAGGCCTGAGTACGCCGAATTGGTTCGAAAACAATTTGTCAGCAAACCTAGGAGTTTATCAAAATCTGCGTTAGAGACTCTCGCGATTGTTGCCTACCGGCAGCCGGTGACTCGAAGCGAGGTGAACACCATCCGACAGGTCGACTCATCTTCAATCATGACGGCCCTGAAAGAAAAAGAGCTCATCGCAGTTGCAGGACAGCGAAAAGAGGTGGGGAGCCCGATGGAGTACAAGACCACTCAGAGGTTTTTAGAAACTTTTGGTCTAAAAAATCTCTCAGACCTTCCATCTCTACGTTCACTGCAAATGAAGCCCGAAGACCAAGAGCAAATGGCTCAAGCACTGGCGAGTCTCAATGGCGAGCTCCCTGAGGAGCCGCCTCTCACAGCTGCCGATTTGGCCTTTGCGGATCAAGCT
>JBEAPS010000292.1:0-5437 GCA_041164285.1 Pseudomonadota bacterium | reverse complement strand
CGCTAAACAATTCCAATGATCGTGCTCGAAATTTGTCTGTAATGAAAAATTTTTCCCATTGTTCTGATCCAGCGGCCGCGGGCAAGATACAAGAGGGGTATTTTTTATGCTGAGAACGACGTACTTTGCTTTTACTCTCCTCTTTGCATCAATTCTCCCAAGAATCGCACAAGCCAATGAGAACATCCATCAAATGAAAGCTGATCATTTGGGCAGCCTAAAATTGCCCTGCAAGCTTCAGCCCAGTCTGAATCTTCTCGCAGGTTCCATTGGATTCTTTACTCAGGAGCAACTTGCCTCGGCTGCGTGGTTTGCGCGCGCGGTTCAACTTCCTGAATCAGAACGCAATGAACACTGGAACTCGCTGTCAGAGCAGCCCGTCAGTATAAAGGACATTTATGCTGGCCCTTTCGGACTTCATTCAACAGTCCTTGAGTTCGATCACGATGTCCTTGTTCTCTACAGAGGTACCCAAGACGCACTAGACTATGTTCTCAATGGTGTTTTTTTCACTACACCTGGCTGGTTTCACCGTTTACCAGGATGGGTTCATCAGGGATTTCTTACCAATTTCAAACTCAGCGCAAGAAAATTACTTTCAAACTTAAAGAAACACTCGGAAGCGGGCAAAGCAGTTAGTTTTGCAGCACACAGTCTCGGTGGCGTGCTCAGCCAGTATGCTGCTTGGAGAGCAGAGGCAATGGGCGTGAAGGTAGGTCGAGTATATGCATTTCAAGCCCCAAACGGGGGTGACGTTCATTTCAAAAGGAAGTTTGATCAAAAGTTCAGCGGCCGAAGTGTCAACGTCATCTACGGAGATGACCTTACACCGCACATTCCACCCACCAGAGCTGCAGGCAAATCCTTTGCTTCTGCAACGTCAAAGCCACTGGCTGGAGTTCTCCGGGGCGTGGTTCATGTTGCTAATTACGGAACGCTCGGAGGACGGTATATCCTCTCCAAGGATGGTTTGCTGAGAGAAGTTCTCGAGTCAGACCTTCAGTCTTCAGAGAACGAGTACTGGAACAATTATCGCAAAATCACAGGCGGAGTGGGTTTTCCGCGAGGTCTAGGGAAGGAATCTTCTATCGTCAAGGACCACAACATCAGCACAGTCACATGTGCACTAGCCTCGTCACTGCATTAAAAAATCCAATAACTCTATACCTTTAAAAATGCAGTCAATCACTGCATATCTCCTGGACTGATAGATCCGAATGCTTATCGCAAATCGCTATTGAAAAAATTGCTGAAAAGCTTCAAATGAACTATCTAAAGTTCAGATTTAATAAATGTAGTCTCAGGTAGTTTGCGCATGCAGATGATGTTTGTCTGCTGCCACTTCCAGCTGTAATTCAGGTTATCCAGATGAAGCTAATCCTGTTATTCACGATGCTTTTCACTCTCGTTATTCCGTCTGCCTATGGTAGTTTTTATGACAGACCAGACTATTTCGATAACAAAGCACTTTACGACGAAGTTGATGAAATTATCGAACTTTTATATGACGACTCGATCCCAGAAAAAGACCGCGAACTGCGCCTCATGTTCAAAGACAAGAAACTGGTGCCGGTGTTCCGCGACCTTAAAGAGGTAAACGAGCAGAAGCTGAGAGAGATACTTCTCAAAGATGGAAATCTAACCGACGAACAAATCGATGGCCTCCTCAAACAGAGGCCAATTATTGATGCCCTGAAAGTGACAATGGAAAATGACTTTCTCGGCGGCACGGATATCTACTACACCAATGGCCTTCGAGTGGAACTGAGTTTTAACAATCCACAATTTGAGGAGTTCTTTAAAAAGCTAGGATACAGCCACAGCGATTTTTTCCTACTTTGTGGCCAAAATATCTATAATACTTCGGATAACGATGACAGCAGTCGGCGCCCTGATGAGCCCCCAAATGCTGGAGTTCTCTACTGTGGTGCTGCGGTCAACTCCTATAAAATGGATCAACAGAAAGCTAGAATAAGATCCATGCAGCGAATTGAGGCCACCCTAGGAACAATTGGGAAAAACTCTCTTGCAGAGCAAGTACAGAATGGCTTTCATCGACTAATTGGCGACAAAGAGGTCAATTGGGATTTTCAGCTCGCAGACAGATTCTATTTCAATGTCAATTTTCAAAAGCATATCAAGATTGGTGAGGGCGATCTCTATGGTGATAGTCAGCCCGAATATAATGTGATTATAAATGCTGGCGGCAATACTGGTAGCTTCACAAACTATGTAAATGCAGGCGTGCTTTTTAACTACAGGCTTCTTGGCACCTTAATCGACATGTACGTTGGTAACAAAATGACTCCATCATTGATTGAAGAGCTTTCCATGATGAGCCTGGAAAATCGATTGAAACGAATGCTCTGTCACACGAGTCAGTGGAGCTTGAATCTTTATTTCGGAGCAGAGGCAAAATTTGTATATAATAATTATAGACTCGATGGTGCCGCCGATAATTTTACAGACAGCAACCCTTTAATTGTTGATTTGAAGGCAGGAGCTGTGATCCGATATCGAAAGGTCTTTTTCGAACTGGGGCTCGTAAGGCGTTCGAGTGAGTGGCAAAATACGAGGGGTGGAAGAGACGGCAGGCCACACACGTTTGGAATTGCATCGTTCACATTTCGCTATGACAACTTTAAGGAACTTGGCAGCACACTCGTTCATCCTATTCGATGGATCACTGATGAGCGCTACAGGCGAGACATTCTTGAAAAAAATAGAATCAAAGAGAAGCTCATGAAAGACGGAGTCACTGTAGTCATTGAGGACAAAGACGACCCGACCAAAACTAAGACTTTCACTGTGACCTGCGACGCGAAGAACGAAAATCCGTTCAATTGAGTTCTTGACGAAAAGTGTGTTTCAGTTCCCAATGTGAAGGCGCAGGAGAGCCTCCGCAATTTCTGCATTATCGACAACTTCATATGGAATGCGCGAACTTGAGCGGCTTGTTATCCACGAAAAGGGTGTTTTTGTCGCAATCCCTAAAAATACGTCGATGTGGTTTCCGTTGATGAGACCACCTGTGTCACCTGCAAAAAAGTAGCCGTCGTGAACTCGTTTCTGGCCGTTTGGAAGAGTAAATTCAAGACCTCGTGCTGAGGGGATGTAAACCACACTTCCATATGAAATCACCTCAGGATCGACAGCAATTGTTCTAAAGGGCTGAAGCACGTAGTTTCTTACTCCATCGCCAAATTCGCCTCGCGCGATTTTATAACGCGTTCTACCAACGGGATGGTCGTAATATTCACTGCAATCCACCTGAACAGTTCCTGCCACGCCCGCATAGTTGTAAGTCCGCCAAGTATCTTGGAAGAATATCTGAACGCTCCCCTCCATAGCGGACTGGCACCATCCGACTTTCGAAAGGCGAGGACCGAGCGGCCGGCCATCTAGCTGGAGTAATTCATAACCAGCATCTACATGAAAGAGGCGAGGCGTGTAGTAGTAAGTCGCCCATAGGGTCTGATAGTCCTCCGAGGCCGGCCGTGCAGGAAGTTGGAAGTCAGCTGCCAAGTCGATGGTGGGAGAGCCATTCGCTGGTCCGGACTTTGCACCCCCGCCTGACGGATCTGTGTCTGCACTGGGAGGAGACGCTGGTGGCTGCGTTGTAGGAGAAGTGGAGGCATGCCCCGGAGTCGTTTGACCAGATGTGACTCCATCAGGTTGAGTGCCTTGATCAACTCCATCCACTACATTGAGGCCTCTGTCTGTCCCACCATCACGCTCCTCATTTGGCGCAACAAATCCACAGGAAACAAAAACAATTGCCATTATGAGCGTGATTATGACTCGCATCGAAACACCCCTCTTCAAAGACCCCTCCATGATCTCAGCCAAAGGCCCCAGAGAGGGCTGCAAATTTGTTGGGGTGAGCAGCCAGTGGGAAAATTTTTCCGAGTCGGGTACCGTATTGAGTCAAACGACGCTGGCCTAAGCATTGGGTCGATAGGAGTGCACTTGGGAGTGACTTCTTTTCTTCAAAACATGAGGTTTTTGATAGCTGTAACCTCCTGCATTTTAGTGTTTTTGTCAGGGTGCTCTGCTAACCCAGGCCATGATCATCATGGCCAGCTGTTTTCAACCCTCTTGGATACTTCGAAGCCACTCTCTCTCTCTCAGTTGCTGACGAGTGACCCTCTTTTCCACCAGCAGTGGTATTTGAAAAATACAGGTCAAATTTCGCGCGCTGGCGTCAGAGGTACGGTCAATTCCGATATTCGCCTTACCCAATCTCACCTCATTCCTGACCACGAGAAGAAGGTCATACTCGCTGTCATCGATAGTGGAATTGACTTGAGCCATCCGGACATCAATTTGGAAGACCTCTATTTCAACCCAGGCGAAAATGGCTTGGACAAACTTGGACTAGAGAAGAGTAAGAATGGAATTGATGACGACGAAAACGGCTATGTGGATGACTCACTTGGCTGGAGCTTTTCTTCCAATAAGAGAGACGTCTCAGACTCCCTCGGGCATGGCACACACGTCGCCGGCCTTCTGATAAGTCAAAGCAACAACGGCATTGGGGTAGGGACTCTCTGGAAGGGATTTAAACTGATGCCCGTCCAAATTTTTGATGCGGAACACCCAACTGCTGACCATGTGACAATTGCAAGTGCCATTCGATATGCCGTAGACAATGGCGCGCACGTCATATCAGCAAGTTTCGGATCGAGCACACCATCAGAGCAAATGAGAGCTGCAGTTGAATACGCAGAGAAAAATGATGTTGTTTTAGTATCAGCAGTTGGAAATTTTCGAAAAAACAACGACGAAGAGCCAACGTATCCAGCGCACTTTGGATTTAATAATCAGATAGCAGTGGGAGCATCTGATCATCGAGATATTGCATCGAACTTCTCAAATTTCGGAAAAAACAGCGTCGACATTTTTGCTCCTGGCGAAGACATTTTGTCTATAGGTCTTAATGAAAGTTACGCGATTCGCTCAGGTACAAGTCAGGCATGCCCACTCATCAGCGGAGCGGTTGCAGTAGCAAAATATCTCAATTTTGATGAGTCTGCTGAACAAATCATTCAACGAGTTCTCAACGCCGCTGATGAACAGAAGGGACTTCAAGTCTTTAGTCGCGATGGGCTGCGCGTTAACATAGATAATATCATCCTTAGCAGAGAAGGAGCGCGACTTAAAAATAAAGATTCCATGCAATGGAGGTTTGCAGCTTTTGAATTAGAGAGCGAGCACCCTTACCGTTCAAATCTATCGGTCACTTACCCCATCATAGCGCCTGCAGCAGCCACACATTTCCGCATTCACTTTCAACACTTTGCCACTCAATCGTCAGACACTCTCGAGATCCTAGACTCTCATCATTCTATTATCACCTCGCTCAGCGGCAACCTTGGTTCGTTTTGGAGCCCAGTGATCAATGGAAATTCAGCCTACATTAGATTTGTAACCGACC
>JBEAPS010000291.1:0-10871 GCA_041164285.1 Pseudomonadota bacterium | reverse complement strand
GTGCGCTGATTAATGAGGCAAGCAAGGAGTCAAGAGCACTGAGAGCATCATCACCACGCACTTTGGGGCCGCCTTGAGTGAAGTGCACCGAAATTGGCTGCACATCCACCCGCAAGCCAGGTATTACTCCGACGACACCCAGTCCATTGCGAAGAGCCGAAGTGACTCCGGCAACGTGCGTCCCGTGAGCATCTGGAAGAGATTGCCTCACTGAGTCTCCTCGAAGCACTTTGACAACACCCTCCAAGTCAGGATGCTTGAGGTCAGGCATGCTGTCACTGAGATAAAGTTGGCCCAAATGAGAACCCGGATTTGTCAGTGCTAAGTCCCAAAGCTTGTAAGATGCAGGAGTCACTGGATTGTTTCGGGCGCATGTTCCTTTCGCCCAACTCCCACCTGCCGATGACTTCACAGTCCCCCCCCAGTATGAAGCCTCGTCAGCCTGAAGACCTCGAGAGGTAGAGAGGTTTTGATCGATTGTCAGTGGAAATCGGTCGTACCAGAGATTGGGCCAAGAAAAGAGGTGCCATTGCAATGGTAAACCACTGTCTTGAACAGGAGCCACATTCATCGCTTGCAAACGACCAGAAACACCACGCAAGTCGTTTGTTACGGGAAACCTAATACCACTCCGCTCGTTGCTTGATCTCGCCGCAAGGCTGAGATTTTGACTGCCTCTGTTCTGAAGAAGTGAAGTTAGAGCGAGTACGATTGGCATACAAATACAGAGGACCCAAACCAAAAAAGCACAGACTTCTCTGCCAGTAGCTGGAAAGAACGTCGAATTTTTTTTAGACTTGAGACCCACGGCTGCTCCTCGCTTCTTAACCGTAGGATCGGAAAAATTTGCCCAATCTTGAGGATTTAAGTACTTCTACTCAACCAACAAACGATCTGAGGGCCTTTTGAAAATCTCTTCTGAATCCCCAATTGAGCCTGCCAAGATTGAGGAAAAATCCACACTTCGGCTGTGGATTCAGGTAATTAACCCAATAAAAGGACGTTATTTTACGGCACTCTCAGCAAGCTTTGCTGCGATTCTTCCCAATCTGAGCCTTTTGCTCTTGGTGACCTATGCCATCTCTCAGCTACAAGGCAGACCTCGCTTGGTCACCTGGCTAGAACTCGTAGGTGAACATGCAAGTCGCTGGGTGATTCCCTTGGTTCGTGACACTCCACTAGAGAAGGGCCTTCCGGTGGATTACCAACGCTGGTACATCGCCCCATTGCTCGTAGTAGTTGGTCTAGCCGCAAATCTCCTCAGAGGTTTTCAAGAATATTGGTTCGAAGACATAGGCGAAAAGATTTCAAAAAACTTGCGAAATGAACTGACTGAGAATTATCTCGGAGCTCGCTATTCAGCCGCCAAAACGACCGATGCCTCGTTGATAGCCAGCTTCCTAGGTGACGACTCGCGAGAAATTCGCCAATGCTTTACGCGTTTGTGCGGTAGTATTCCAGCTGAACTTGTCAACAGTTTTGTTTACTTAACACTCCTTATCTTACTGGACACTCAACTTTTCGTGCTCTTTTTTGTGATTTTTGTACCTGCTGGGCTGATTGTACGAGTGACTGGTGGATACCTGCGTCGATTAGCTAAAACAGGGATACGTGTTCAAACCGAGCTATCGCAGTCGTTTCTTGAGAAGTTGCGTGGATGGCAAACAATACAGTCGTTAGGTTCACACGCCACTGAACTCGATAAATTTAACGAAAAGAACTCTGGAATTTTTAACATCTGGCGACGCTCCGCTAGAGCTAAGGCGTTGTCATCACCCACCGTCGAATGGCTTGGATTAACCGCAGGTGCCGTTGTGCTGGTGCTCGCACTGCGTCGGGTGAGTGAGGGTGCATTACCGAGCACAATTCTCACCGCATTTCTTGTCACTGTGGCTCAACTTTCGGGCTCTCTGCAGTCAGTGGTCAATCAACTCAATAGCACGAAAAAAGGCACTGCAGCTTTGCGTCGAATGATTGAAAATATAAATTTTTACAAACGACATAGAAGTCCTGCTGCATTTATTGACTTTAAAAAAAGTGAAACTTTCACGCTGCAACTGCAAACTGCTCACCTTGAAAATCAGACAATTACGATAAGGCCCGGTGATAGCCTTTCGATAGTTGGAGAGTCAGGCTCCGGAAAATCAACCCTACTTGACTGCATTGCTGGTCTTCAGCAGAACTCCGACCACTCCATTTACCTAGAAACTCATTCTGTTCCCGTCAGTAAAAACCCACATTTGTCGCAACACCTTCGTGTTGCGTATCTCACGCAAGATCCGTTTTTTTTCGCGGGTAGCATTGCGGACAATGTCTGCTATCCCCTCACATTCGACCATCAAAATACTCAGCTGTTAAATGCTGTGAATGCCTCACTTCAACTTGCGTGTCTCGATGGTATTGACCCTATGAAATCTGCTTTGACGCTTTCGGGGGGTGAAAAGCAACGACTTGCATTTGCGCGTGGTTTTTTTTCTCACCCAGATCTCTGGCTCATAGATGAGGGAACCTCCGCTCTCGACAAAGCAACTGAAATGCGACTCCTGCAAAACTTAAACAAACAAACTAACAAAGCAGTCAAAATTTTTGTGGCACACCGACCAAGCATGCAAAAGTTTGCTTCTCAGACTATTGTATTGAGTCAACGAACTTAAAGGAGAACAGCATGGAAGCTCTGAGCGCGCTCATTTCAGGAAAGGCTGTCAGGTCAGACAGAGATATTTTTAAATCAGTCAGTCCGTCCAACCTTACAGACGTTGTTGGAACGTTTTCAAGCGCTGACAAATCGTTGTGCGAGGATGCTTGCCACGCAGCGCGGCAAGCATTTGCTTCATGGTCGGCGACCCCCGCTCCAGTGCGAGCTTCTGTGCTGCAGAACTTTGGGCTTTTAATTGAAAAAAACAAAACGGCGCTCGCGCAATTGGTGACAAGAGAAATGGGAAAGCCATTTCGAGAAGCTCTAGGTGACGTTCAAGAAGCAATTGATACCTGTCACTTTTTCGTATCAGAAGGACGCCGGCTATACGGGCATACAGTGCCAAGCGAAATGCCTTTTAAAGAACTCTTCACATACCGGCGACCCGTCGGAGTTTTCGCATGCATCACGGCAGGTAATTTTCCAGTCGCTGTGCCCGCTTGGTACTTCGTTCCGGCTCTTTTGTGTGGAAACACCTGCGTTTGGAAACCATCGGAAGACTCTCCAGAAATCTCCCACGCCTTTTACAAGCTTCTCATGGCTGCAGGCCTCCCTCAGGGGGTTTTTAACGTTGTTTTTGGCACTGGTCCTAAAACAGGTCAGGCGCTAGTTGAGCTTATTGATACGGGTCTTATAGACAAAGTCGGATTCACAGGAAGCACTGAGATTGGACGTCTTATTGGTGAGGTTTGCGGTAGAAATCTACAGACCCCATGTCTCGAGCTGGGAGGCAAAAACCCAATGGTTGTGACTCCCGACGCCCCGTGGGATGCAGCACTTCATGGAGCTGTGTGGTCGGCCTTCGGAACGGCGGGACAACGCTGCACTTCTTTGGGAAATCTAATTGTTCATGAAAGTATCAAAAAAGATTTTATCGAACAGTTACTCGCCCGGACAGCCCAAATAAAAATAGGCGACCCCAAATTAAGCGACATCATGTACGGTCCTATGATTAACGAAAAATTCTTAGCCAATCATTTGAACAATATTGAAACATTAGTACAAAAGCACCATGTTATCCGTACTCCAAAAAATGGCCGAATTTCTGACTCAAATCGCTGGGAACAGTTCGAAGGTGACTCAAAAAACGGACTCTACGTCATGCCCACCATAGTGGACAATGTCTTGCCCACTGACGAGATATACAGAACAGAAACATTTGGACCTCTCATCAACGTGATGAGCTATAAGACATTGGACGAGGCGATCACCTTGGCAAACGGAACTGGCTACGGCCTGAGCTCATCCATCTATACCAGCAATATGGAGAGTGCTTATCGGTTCAAAACTGATATCAAAGCAGGCATGACCAGTATCAACAACAGCACAACAGGAGCTGAAGCTCATTTGCCCTTTGGCGGAAACGGAAAAAGCGGAAACGGTAGCCGCCAGTCTGGCATCTGGGTGATTGACCAGTTCACTCGATGGCAGTCAGTCAACTGGGATGTCAGCGGCAAACTTCAGCTCGCCCAAATGGACACTGACTACATTTCGCCTACTGAACTTAAGTTGCCTACACAGTTTTAAAATTGGCACTGCATTAGTTCTCTCCTGAGTGAGCACTCTTCCCGGGTATTCTTAAGAGAGCTCAGGAGAACTTTATGAATCATTCAACAACTCTGGATTCACTTTTTGCATGCGAACTCGAGTCTGAGCGCTGCAAACTGATTTCTGAGTTTGAATCTAAGAATGTAGAAGAAGCAGGATTAGCCTTCTGGACCATTCTATCCATGAGCCCTTCACGCCTCGAAAAGGTGAACGTCGCAACATCTATTAAGCTTTCACAGTCACCAAATGCTCTCTGGACTGTTTGCAGTTACTTACTCGGAGATTCAGAGCAGGACGTTGTTGGCAATGCGATCAATGCTATGACTCACTCGCGGGTGCGAAGTTTTGCACATCGTGCTTTTCACTATCTTCGAAGCCCAGAAAGACCGCAGCGTGTTCTCTACTGCCTAGCTCGCTACTGTGAGGAGGCTCACGACGGAAGAATTGCAAGCCAACTAGCTCCAACGCTTGCATCAGACTTGTCAGATGCATTTCTAGCTCGCACATTCAATGCTCTTTATACACACGGCATCAAAAGTGAGGCCGCCCTTCAGGTTGCGCGGGAATTAGTCTCGTCGCACATTGACGCAACCAACATGGATAGAAAGGCAGCCGTTTCTGCAATCACCTATTTGTTTTTTGCTGGCAATCAAGAAGTGATTGAGGAACTCCGGAAAATCTACACCGCGGTCAGTATTCCTGAATTGAGACGACTGCTGAATTGGGGACTCAGAGAAATAGAAAGTCTGGGACTCAAAGGAAATTCCAATTCGACCAAAGATGCTGCTCAAAAGTTCTGGATTGAAAACTTTAGCGATCGTGAACCAAATTTTACAGGTTACGGATGCTTCAGTGACTCAGAACTACTCTCAGCACTTCAAGAGCTAGACACCATTGGTCAACTTTCCAATGTAGAAACAGTCACAATGACAATCTTAAAAACAGGCAACAGAGCCTGTATTGAGTGGTTGTCCAATCATCAAAACCTCGGAGTCCATTCACAACTTGATAACCAACAGACTCTGACCTACTGGAAGCTCTATTGCCCCACTGACATCAGCGGAATGAATAATGTGCTCATCAATCCTGAGGAGGCAGAGCGCTGGTTTTCGGACTCTCCCGAGCTTCTTGTCCTTCATATTAATGAATCAATGATGATCAATATTGTTGAAAAAAAGAACGACTGGTTTTCCAAAGTGCGTAGCACAGAACCCGGACTAGCTCTGAACATATTGCTCGGTATGTTTCTCGCAATTGAGCGGTTACTCACAGCTCCAACCGGTAAGGTCGAGACCTTTAATTCATTCTTAGACGAAGTTTTAAATGAGCTGAAAACTCTTTTAACACAAAAGGCAATTCGAAATACAGCGACAAATGCTACGTTATCCTGCCTGATTGGAACTACTCTCCGCTCTGCAAATGTTGAACAGTTCAGACTTGATCTTATAAGTGACTCATATTGGACACATTTGGCACTTGCAAACTGTCATCAATCTGGACAACGAACTGCACAGAAGTCGCTCGACAACTTTGAAAAAATTGCGCAACGGATGAGTAGTGAAGCTCTTTCTGATGAGAATGTTTTGTCACTATCGCGCACCACAGCTCTCGCCGTGCTATGCTCGCAGGTGAGCATCGACGAACTGCTTGCTCGAAAAATCATGAGTTTTGAATCATATCTCTGCATTCTCGACCCAAACAATAACGTCGAAGGTCTAGGGTCAGACAGAAACGATGACAGCTCGGAAGTTGAAGAAAGTGAGAGTAGTGCAACAGACTGGGCAGGTCACACTGTCGTGGATAGACCGGTTGCACGGTGGGGCACAATTCTTATTGCACTAAAGCTTAATGAATTGAGTCAGTGGGTAAGTATCGACTCTACTAAGAAAATTGAGATTGAATCTCGTCTCAAAGAAGCTATGAGAACTGCGCGACACGTTGAAAAGAGATGGATTGTGCGCGCGCTTGCCAATTTGGGAACAGACGACGCTATCAAGACCCTCTTATACCAGGGACTGCAACACATAGATTCGGAGTTTGTTTCACATGTCATCCGTGAACTCCTGCCATCACCGCATCCGCGAGCACAGCAAGCGCTCATCAGATGCATAGGCAGAAACGCTATTCAAGACGACTTAAAACTCAACATTTTAGAAGACATCAGCATTCACAATCCTGAAGAGATACTTCAAGAACTCAGGACTCTTGAAATCCTCAGACTGCCTACCCACATTGATGATGCTGTAAGAGATGCGGTCGGGCGCATTGCCTCATTGCTTGACGAGAAAGAAAGTTCAAGATCGACTTCAATGGGGACAAACGTTGTTGACATTTCGGGGCAGGATGTTGATGCAACTATCAGAAATCAAATGTCGATGAGTGAGTCACTCAATGTTGATGCTCGCTCGGCTCTCCGAACTGCAGAAATGATTCTCTTGCAAAGCAGAGGATGGACGCAGAGCGGAATGGATTTGAGCCCTATCGTTAATATGCACTTCAAAGCTGTCGAACTTGTGCTACGCGACACATTTGAGCCCTTTACGGACGCGTTGCTGCGTCGTGGTCAGATTTCTCGTAAATTAGACCTTCTAGGATACGCTCGTCCTATTCCAGAGAAAATGCAGATATTTGAAGATTATCTTGCAAATCTCCCCGTAGTGAAGACAATTCCTTATTTTTCTAAATTTAAGTTGAGAAAGATGTTGCGCGGCGTGTGCTTATATCGACCCGGCAAGCGGTTCACCCTCGACGGACCAAAAGCATTTGCTCTCTTCTTTCTGGTAACTTCAAGGCTCAAATGCAATTTTGGTTTAGAAAAAATGTTGCCTCTAGGATTTGCAACAGATGTTGAGCTTTTCGAATATATAAAACTCATTCACTCGCTCCAAGACAGCAGAAATCGAGCGGTTCACGAAGGGCTCACTTGGGAAGCAAAAGACGAAATTGAGTCCATGCGCGCGCAAGCTTTTAAAGTCATTGAACTGACTTTGAAAATAAAAAAGCGAGCGACGTTACTTCATGAAGCCCTTGCAAAATCGAACTCAAACGGCATCGGACTGGGAGCCTGACGGAACATGGGACTGAGAATTCAAACAAATGTTCAGTCTATAAATGCCCAACGCCAATTGGGGATATCGACTCAACGACTCAATTCTCACATGGAAAAATTGTCGAGTGGCTTTAGAATCAACAAAGCCGCGGATGATGCTGCAGGGCTCGCGATTAGTGAAGGCTTAAAGTCGGAAATCCGTGGACTTCAACAGGCACGCCGGAACGCTCAGGATGGAATCAGCTTGGTTCAAACTGCCGAAGGTAGCTTGAACGAAATCACCAATATCATCTCGCGACTCAGGGAGCTCAGTGTTCAAGCTGCAAGTGATACCATAGGCCCAACAGAGCGGGGATTTCTGCAAAAAGAATTTTCAGCCCTCAAAAATGAAATAGACAGAATCGCCAACGCGGCCGATTTCAATGGCACCAAGCTCCTAGTCGGACAGAGTCAGGTGCCGGAAGAGCTCATGCGCAACGGCAACATTCCGCCACTGGAAATTCAGGTGGGCGCGGACTGGAATTACTTATCTGATGGACCAGAGACTGGTAACCCAACCAATGTGATTCGTATTGACTTACAAGATATGAATGCAATGACCGATGGCCCTAACTCCCTCGACCTTGGAACGCCAGAGAGCTCGGACGGCACCCGGATCGACTCAAAAGAGATGGCTCAACTGAGCATTGAAAGACTCGACAACGCGATTGAGAAAGTCAATTCATATAGGGCAACACTTGGTGCGGTCCAAAATCGGTTGCAGAGTTCGGTCAATAATCTGGGAATTAGAATCGAAAACCTAGACTCGGCTAAGTCGCGCATTAAGGATGCTGATTTTGCTGAGGAAAGTGCTGGAATGACTCAACAACAAATTCTCCAGCAAGCTGGCGTAGCCGTCTTGTCTCAATCAAACCAGCTGCCGCAGCTTGCACTCAAACTTTTGAGTTGAAAGCTCCTTTGCTTTCATATAAGACGCCGAAACCTCTTGGAATTTACCAAGATTCGTTGAGGCACGAATGAAACAAACTAGACAACAAGTTAGAATCTTTGTGAGAAATGCCACAGTGCTCGACTGTGCTCTCTGGGACTCCAATTACGGACCCAGAGGTCAATCGTGGCAGGTAGATGTCGAGTGGCACGGTCACACCGATGAAGAAGGTGTGATTGTCGATTTCTCACTCGCAAAAAAGACTGCGAAGGACCTCATTGATCGCCTGTATGATCACAGACTGTTTATTGCTGAAACCTCTGTTTTCAAAACAGACAATAACTCGGTTATTTGCTGCCCTCCTGCACAACTGAGCAATGACAATTGTTTTCTTATCGAAACGTATCAGGAATCGCTGTCACTGCTACCTGAGGACACAATGCTAGCTCTCAGCAATGGTGACACCCAGTTGCTTGAGTCAATCATTGCAAGTGAAATTAAAAAAAATTCGCCACAGAATATTCAAGAAATTCGCGTGAAGCTGAAACCACATGAGAACTGTACCCAACCAATCCACTTCAATTACCTTCACAGCTTACGTCTTCACAACGGAAACTGTCAGCGGTTTCATGGCCACAGTAATATAATAGAGGTCTTTGAAGGAGGACAATTTCGCCCAAGTGCTGCTGCCGATGTAGCTGCCACTCTCGACGGAAAGTATCTCGTGGCGGAAAACTACCTGTGCGCTTCAAGCACCAAAGCCTCATGGCAGTTTTTTAAATTTCAAGAGCAGTGTAAACTCACTCCTGAAACCCATGCATTAATTGAATACCAAGGTACACAGGGCGCTGTCACATTGCTGGTTCCCAAGCAACGACTCGTTTTAATGCCTGACGAAAGTACGATCGAAAATATCAGTCATTGGATTTTTGAACACTTCTTCTCACAAATGTCACAAGTTCAAGTTTACGGATATGAAGGCCTGCATAAGGGCGCGATCTATCCATGACAATCAAGCCGACATATTTAGTGAATGAGGTTTATAGATGCCTTCAAGGTGAGGGAATCCAACTTGGACTGCCCAGCGTCCTGATTCGGATGCAAATTTGCAATCTTAGGTGCAGCTGGTGCGACACTCCTTATACACACACTTTGAAGAGCGACCCCGTTGAAGAAAGCGGGCAAAATCAAAAACAAAGATATAGACGCCTGAGCACTGATGAACTTGTTGCTGAAGTTCGTCAATACAAAAGCATCAAACACGCCATAATCAGTGGTGGTGAGCCAACCCTCCAGAACCTAGCACCGCTTGCAGAGGCGCTGAAAGCGACCCACTCACTTGAAGTTGAGAGCAACGGCACTCAAATTCCACATCAACTGCACAAGAGTTTCACTCCCTCCCACTATGATCTGTTTCAATGGAACATCTCTCCTAAGGGTAAAAATGCCGGCCAAGAGTTGAATAGCGAGGCACTCGGGCATTGGGCTGAGTTATCCCAAACTCATCCTGCAACATTTTTTAAGTTCGTTATCCGGAGCAGCGCGCAGAAAGATGATGTCGAAGAGGTTAAAAGCATACTGAAAGAGTTCAGAATAGCCGACAATAAGGTGATACTTATGGCAGAAGGTACAACCACCCCCACCCAGACAAACAATGCTTGGCTTGAAGAACTTTGCCTTACAGAAGGATGGCGAATGACTCTGCGATTACACGTACTGAATCATGGCGCAACTCGCGGGGTTTGACCTCTTGAGTGATATTATCGCAATTGCCCGACGAACTCATCATACCGCACAAAACTCAGCGAATATCGCCTTTTTTCAACTTGTTTAAGGTGATCAATATTAATTTGAATGATTCGTTTCGGACGACGGCAATGTGTCACTTTAAAAAAAGCATCCCAGCCATCAGGGCTTATATTTTCTGCCCATTCTATCAATACAATACTCGCCTCGTTGATTTGAAGCTCTAAACCAAGGTGAATGAGTTCGTCATCGTGGCGAAGTCTGTAAAGGTCTAAATGACATGCTCTCTTAATTTCTGACTCTAAAGCCACAAATTCATGAACATTGAGGAGTGAAAAGGTTGGGCTTGTAAAAGTGGATCCTTTAGAAAAATGATTGAGCAATGATGATACGAATGTTGTTTTTCCTGCTCCAAGATCCCCTTCTAATAAAATCCAGTCTGAAGGCTGAATTGCCATAGAAAAAATCGATGTCAGCTCGTCCAAAGAGTTTTCGTCTAGCTCAATAGACTGAGAGTGTTCACTACACCAATTTGCAAATTTTGATTCAAGTTTCACTCAACTCACCTAATTGCCCAGACGTTAAAGAACCATGCGCTTTACCCCTTAAAACCGAAACAAGCACCTGACCTACGCCTACGGCAGTCTTTGAACTCGGCGCCTGCTCTAGCTTGTCAACGAGCACAGTTTTCTGAGACAACATCCGTTCGATAGCTTCGGTAAGTCGTTCGGGAGTGAGTGAGGATTCTTCACAAGACTCAGCCCAGCCTTTTTTCACAAAAATATTAGCATTTATGATTTGATCACCGCGACTCTGGTGAAGCCCTAACGGAACAAGTAACATAGGAATCCGTGCTGCTGCTAATTCAAAAATTGAAGAGGCACCTGCGCGACAAACAGCAAGAT